>JBDNIH010000180.1:0-5486 GCA_041688385.1 Bacteroidia bacterium | reverse complement strand
TCAGCCAATTCTTTTTTGTTGACGATTTTATCTACAACGACAATGGCATTGTTGAGGTCTCCTCCCCGGATGAGGTTATTGTCAAGCAACATCTGCAATTCATGAAGGAATGAAAAGGTACGACATGCTGCAATTTCTTCTTTAAAATCGCGGATGTTATTTAAGGAAGCATGCTGGGTGCCTAAAACAGGTGAATCGTAATCAATTAAGACCGAAATACGGTAATGGTCGTAGGGGAGTATGGTGATCTCTACGTCCTTTTCTGGGTCGTAGAAATGAAAGTTTTCGGTGATCTCGAGATAGTTGCGTGCAACACCTTGATCAACTAAACCGGCGGGTTCAAGCACTTTGATAAATTCAATAGAGCTGCCATCTGCGATAGGTGTTTCTGGTCCGTCGAGCTCTATCAAAATATTATCGAGTTGCATACCTACAAGTGCAGCAAGCGTATGCTCAACGGTATGAACTTTGGCTTGGCCATTTTGAAGCGTGGTGCCCCTCGAAGTATCAACCACATAATCTACAGTAGCCGGTATTTCCGGTTGTCCCTCTAAATCCGTTCTTTTGAAAACAAATCCATGGTTCACGGGAGCCGGACGAAAGGTCATGGTTACCTGCGCGCCGGTATGTAGCCCAACCCCTGCTATACTTGCCGGTGCACCTATGGTGCGTTGATTGTCAGTCATTTCACTTATTTCGCACTTAACTGAAGCTGGGCGATGATTTTTTCCAGCTCTTGAATTCGTTTCTCCAATTCGGGTAAACGTTTGATGGTGGCATTCGATCGCATCGAACCCATATATTCTTGAACAGGCGTACCATTGTATTTTTTATTGGGCTCATTCAGTGAACGGGTTACGCCGCTCTGAGCACCAAATTGTGAGCCGGTAGCGATAAATAAGTGGCCTACAAAGCCTACTTGCCCCCCAACAATCACATTGTGCTCTATGCGGGTGCTGCCCGAAACGCCACTTTGCGCAGCTATCACGGTGTTTTCTCCAATTTCAGCATTGTGGGCAATATGCACCATATTGTCGAGTTTTACGCCTTTTTTTATCAAGGTTGATCCCATAGTGCCACGATCGATAGCTGCATTGGCGCCAATCTCAACGTTGTCCTCGACCACAACATTGCCGTTTTGAGCGACTTTACTGTAGGTGCCGTCTTTTTGTGGCGCAAAACCAAAGCCGTCGCTGCCAATGACTACACCTGGATGTAAAATACAGTTTTGGCCAATTTCGCAATTGTGCTGAATAGCAACATTCGCAAACAGTATGGTGTTGTTGCCAATCTTCGTATTTGGCCCTAAATAAACACCGGGCATAATTTTAACGTTGTTTCCTACCTCAGCACCTTCGCTGATGTAGGCAAATGAAGCCACATAACAGCCTTCGCCTAAAACCGCACTTTCTGAAATAAAAGCATTGGCTTCAATACCTGCTTTTTCGATACTCGCCTTGTTATACAAATTTAGCAAGGTCGAAAAACAGGAGTATGGATCTGCTACACGGAGTAAAGTCGCCTTTGGTTTTTCTGTGATTTCGAGTTGAGTATTTACAATTAAAATCGCTGCCTTTGTAGTATTGATGAAGCCCAAATATTTAGGATTCGCAATGAAACTGATGCTGTCGGCATCCGCTTCTTCGATTTTGGCGAGTTTGCTTACCTTGATGTGCGGATCTCCTTCGATAACAGCACCAATCAAGTCAGCGATTTCCTGCGCAGTAAATTGCATCAATCAGGTTTGAGTAGTCGACAAATATCCGAAAATAGGTCGATAATAAAAAAAAGCACGTGAAATTGAGCAAAAGACGTTGTAAGTCTGATTGTTAAATGGGGCTAAAGCCTAGTCTTCAAGCCATTTTGGCAGCCAGAGATAGTGTTTTACCACCGTTTCGGCCAATGACTTCAGGTTAAAATTATCCGACAAATCGGTTACATCAGCCAATTGTCCACTTTTACGTAAAATGAGAATGCGGTCGGTTTCTGGATTGTAAGCATTGTTGGTGATGGTGCCGCTGGCCAATAAGTAATCTTCATTTCCAGCTACTTCTGGATACAAGTTCAAGAGCTTTTTCTTTAAAGTGTCGAGCTGAGCTTGCGGAAAAGGCTCCTTACTGAGGTAAACGCGGTTAAGCTGCCGGTTAAAGAGTGCATAACTTAGCTGGGCGAGGATGCGGTCGTGGTGGTTCGACCAAACCTTCAACGCACTGAAAATATCATGGTCGTCGAGGGCAGAAAACTGTTTGATAACTTCCGGGTCATTTTTAAATCTTTCTGCGTCAATATCTTGCTCTAAAAAAAACAACAAGGCAGGCGTACCAAATAGTTTTTCACCTTGCATAGCGAGCACTTTGGCTCTTTTTAGGATTCGGGCAATCATGAACTCAGCCGATAAAACTGTTTTGTGGAGGTAGACCTGCCAATACATCAAACGCCTCGCAACAATAAATTTTTCGATGCTGTAGATACCCTTTTCTTCAATGACCAGTTGATCATCCACGACTTCGAGCATGTTTAGAATCCGATCCCAGCTCACTACGCCTTCAGATACACCAGTAAAAAAGCTATCGCGGGTGAGGTAGTCGAGCCTGTCCATATCGAGCTGACTGCTCACGAGCTGATGTAAGAACTTTTTGGCATAACTGCCCTGAAAAATGGCAATGGCTGTATCGAGTTTGCCACCCATTTCTGCATTTATGTCGTGCATGATGCGCATGCTGATGTCTTCATGGTGCACATCGCGTATGAATAAAAACTCCAGGGCATGGCTAAAAGGGCCATGCCCTACATCGTGTAAGAGGATAGCGATGTATGCTCCCAGCGCTTCTTCCTCGCTGATGTCGTGCCCTTTTTGGCGAAGAACGGCAATGGCCTTTTGCATTAAATGCATGGCGCCCAAGGCGTGATTGTAGCGGGTATGCATGGCACCGGGATACACCTGATAGGTCATGCCCACCTGTTTGATGCGGCGGAGGCGCTGAAAATAAGGGTGTTGGATTAAATCATAGATGGTTTCGTGCGGGAGCTGTATAAAACCGTAGATCGGGTCGTTGATGATTTTCTTTTTATTCAAAACAATGCTTTTAAAAGCGTGTACGGAAAAGGCCGTAATTTCGTTACCCTTTCAAGCCACTAAATTACGCTGAATGAGCCAGAAGATACACATTCTCTGGGCCGATGATGAAATCGACCTCCTGAAACCCCATATTCTCTTTTTGAAGTCGAAAGGCTACGAAATTACGCCAGTTACCAATGGGGAAGATGCGGTTGAGGCCGTTGAAAAGAATAGCTTTGACATCGTCTTCCTAGACGAAAACATGCCAGGTGTTTCTGGCTTGGAGGCGCTACCTCGCATTAAAAATCTCCAGCCTAATCTGCCAGTAGTCATGATTACCAAAAGCGAAGAGGAGTACCTGATGGAAGAGGCCATCGGTTCGAAAATCGCCGACTACCTCATCAAACCCGTTAACCCAAACCAGATTTTGCTGGCCATAAAAAAAATCATCGACAACAAAAGGTTGGTGAGTGAAAAAACAACCTCCGGCTATCAACAGGATTTTCGTCAGTTGGGCATGGCCGTAAATGATGTATATGATGTGCCAGGTTGGATTGAATTGTACCAGAAGCTGGTGTACTGGGAAATTGAGTTAGAAAAAAGTGAGGACGAAGGCATGAAAGAAGTCTTCTCTATGCAGAAATCAGAGGCCAACCGTCAGTTTGGTAAGTTTATAAAGGAGAATTATGTCGACTGGTTCGAAAGTCCGGATAAGGCACCTGATCTATCTTACAATCTGCTCAAGCGAAAACTTGTGCCTCTGCTCGACGATAAAAAGCCGACTTGGTTGGTGGTGATAGATAATTTACGCCTCGACCAGTTTCGCATTTTAGAACCTTATCTGAACGAGTTTTTCAGGCTCGACAGTTTGCAGCCCTATCTGAGTATATTGCCTACTAGCACCGAGTTTGCCCGCAATGCGTTGTTTGCAGGTTTGATGCCTGCCGAAATCAAAAAACGTTATCCAGACAAATGGAATGACGGCGATTCAGACGAGGGAAGTAAAAACATGAATGAGGAGTTTTTCCTGCACGAACAGCTCAAACGTTTTGGGCGAGATATGAAATTCAGCTACAATAAAATCACTACGCTGCATTACGGCAAACAGCTCAACGACAACCTAAGTAATCTCTTCGACAACCAATTGAATGTGGTGGTGTACAATTTCGTAGATATGCTCAGTCATGCCCGTACAGAAATGAACGTCATTAAAGAACTCGCCGACGACGAAGCTGCCTACCGTTCCATCACTCGGTCGTGGTTTGAACACTCACCGCTCTTTGATATGCTAAAAAAAGTAGCAGGCAAGGGGCATCGTTTGGTGATAACTACCGATCACGGCACCATCAAAGTGGGCGAGCCAGTACGCATCATAGGTGACCGGAATACCACCACTAATTTGCGTTATAAGGAAGGCAAAAACCTGAGTTACGACGATAAAGAACTCTTGGTGCTCGACAAACCCGAAAAAGCCGGACTCACTAAACCGTATCTAAGCTCCACCTATGTTTTTGGTACAGAAGATAAATATTTCTGCTACCCCAACAACTACCACCATTTTGTGAATCTCTACCGCAATACTTTTCAGCATGGAGGGATTTCTTTGGAAGAAATGATTGTCCCATTTGCTGTTTTCAGTGCACGATGAATACCGTTTTTAAGCTGAATGATTTAAAAGATTTACCTGCGGCCGCTAAATGGTTGATTGTTCAGGCCGGTGACCAAAAAATATGGTGTATTGCTGGGCCAATGGGAGCGGGTAAAACCACGTTAATAGCTGCTGTATGTGCTCAATTAGGTGTTGAAGATGCTGTCAGCAGCCCGACCTACGGCTTGGTTAATGAATACCAGATAGGGAAGAAGCGGGTCTGCCATTTTGATTTATACCGACTCAAGAACTTAGAGGAAGCCCTTGATATGGGTATAGAAGGTTATCTCGCCAGCGGTGATTTGTGCCTCATCGAATGGCCAGAAATTATTGCGCCTTTGTTGCCAGTTGTTCATCTGCAAATCAGTTTGCGTATCTTCGAAAATCAAACGCGCCAACTGATCTGTGACCATGCCCGCTGAATCTGCCCCTCTTTCCCGCTTTGCAGCTACTCCGTTAGAACAACCTTTGCGCATTTCGCGTAAAACTACCCGTATGTCTATTGGCGTGCCGCGGGAGCGTGGTTACCAGGAAAACCGTGTTGCACTAACACCGCAAGCGGTAAGCAGACTCGTAGCCATTGGCCACGATGTTACCATCGAAAGTAAAGCAGGTATTGCCAGTTTTTACAGCGATAAAGACTATACCGAAGCCGGCGCCAACATCGTCTATTCACCCGAAGAGCTCTACAAATCTCATGTGATTGTAAAAGTGGGGCCGATACCCATGGAGGAGATTCAATATCTCAGCCCAGGACAAATCGTTTTTTCGGCGATCCAT
>JBDNIH010000179.1:0-1806 GCA_041688385.1 Bacteroidia bacterium | reverse complement strand
GCCAGCGATCGGGATTATGATGCGGCCGTAGCCTTTTGCGTGGAGCACATCGACTACATGGGTGTTTGTTCTGGTTCGCACAACGAAGACAGTAACCTCAAATTGGCTCATTTGATGGCTAAAAAGGGGATTCCTGCCAATCATCCGCTGGTTTGGTTTGCCCAGTTGTACGGCATGAGCGATCACATCAGCTATAACCTAACGCATGCTGGTTACAATGTGGCTAAATACGTGCCCTATGCTCCCATCAAATCCATGATGCCATACCTTATCCGCCGTGCCCAAGAAAACACCTCAATTGCCGGCCAGATGGGCAGAGAGCTCGGATTGTTACTGAAAGAATTGAAGAGAAGGAAAAGCAGTAATTAACCGCTGGTGTGGTCGTAAACGATGACCCACTTCCCTCCTTTTAGCCGAAAAATTAAGGTAAACGACCCTGTTGGCTTATCCTTTTCCCGAACTAAAGTATACTTTCCTGACACGAGGTACGTATCATCGGCAAGGCGTACAGTCTGCCATATATCAAACTGCAGCTCGCCCATGGCTGATTTATCGGGATATCCTTTTTTGTAACCATCCAAGGTTGCTTGCCAGCCGTGGCGAATGCTTTTACCGATAAATTGCAGTGAATCCGACTTCCAATAACCTTCCATAAAAGCGACTAAATCGCCGGAATTCCACGCATTTTGCTGTTCCGTTAAGACACTCCGTATTTTTTGTTCTGTGCTTTCGGGGTGTTGCTGTGCAAACACGTCATTTCCGAAACCAGCAAAAAACAAAATCCCGAGGAGAGCAGCAAATCTTGTCATACTAGGTGCTGAATTACATGCGGGCAGCAGCCAGCAGTTCAAGATTGGTAAAACTCATGTTGAATTTCTGGCTAAGGTATTTGTTGGTGAGATTACCGTTAAAACAATATATACCAGCTCGTAGACCCCTCTCCACCCAGAAATAACTATCTACTCCGCCGAATTCTCCGGCATCAATTAACAGGGTGCTCAGGATGTTACTCAGCGCCATGGAAGCCGTTTGAGAAACCCTCGAAGGAATATTCGGCACGCAATAGTGAATAACATCGTGTTTTTTGAAGGTCGGTTTAGTATGGTTAGTCAACTCAGATGTTTCAAAACACCCACCTTGATCTATACTCACATCAATAATTACCGATCCTGCTTTCATTTGTTGCACCATTGCTTCGGTAACTACCATGGGCGCACGACCGGTTTCGGCATGGATGGCGCCTACCACTACATCGGCAGTTTTCAGCTCCTGTGCTAAGGTATCGGGCTGTATAACGCTTGTATAAATGCGCATACCCAGGTTGTTTTGCAGGCGTTTCAGTCGGGTAATGCTGTTGTCGAAAATGCGTACATCACTGCCTAAGCCTATGGCGGTTCGAGCGGCAAATTCACCTACGGTACCAGCACCTAAAATCACCACCTTACTGGGAGGCACACCCGAAACACCACCCAATAATTTACCGCTGCCTTGAAACTGGTTGCTGAGGTATTCTGCCGCTATCAAAATAGCCGAACTTCCTGCAATTTCACTCATCGAACGGACTACAGGCAGACTGTCACTCGCATCTTTCATATATTCATACGCCACCCCAATAATGCGTTTTTCGACTAGGGCTTTTACATAATCGTGGGTTATGGTAGGCAGATGGATCGCCGAAAAAACGATTTGTCCTGGGCTGAGATATTGAATCTCCTCCATGGGTATCGGCCCCACTTTTACAATCACATGAGATTTGTAGAGCTCTTCGGGTGAATAGACGATGTTGGCGCCGGCTTCGGTATAGTC
>JBDNIH010000028.1:0-16511 GCA_041688385.1 Bacteroidia bacterium | reverse complement strand
TTGGCTGGTCGCTTTTGTTTTTGATGATATTAATGATGCGACTTTTTGTACGGCTGTCGGTGTTTTCGAGGGCATGAATCAAAGGCAGCGTCATCTTCTTTTCCTTGATGTCCACGTTTTTCGACTTACCCGTATCATCTTTCCCTAAATCAAGTAGGTCATCTTTGATTTGAAAGGCGAGGCCTACTTTTTCTCCGAATTGGCGGGAAAGTTCAATGGTGGTTTCGTCGCTATTAACCGAGGCAGCACCTACAGCACAACAGGAGGCAATCAAAGAAGCTGTTTTGTTAGAGATAATTTCGAAATAGACCTCTTCTGTGATATCCAGTCGACGGGCTTTCTCGATTTGCATAAGCTCTCCCTCACTCATTCGCCGAACGGCATCACTGGTGATTTCGAGTAAGCGGAAGTCTTTGTGTTCAAGGGACAACAAAAGTCCTTTCGACAGCAGATAATCACCAACCAAAACGGCAATTTTATTCTTCCATAAGGCATTTATGCTGAAAAACCCACGTCTTTCATAAGCGTCATCTACAACATCATCGTGTACGAGTGTGGCGGTATGCAGGAGCTCTACGAGTGCTGCGCCGCGGTAGCTAGCCTCTCCCATTTCACCAAGCATACGAGCCGTAAGGAAGACGAACATGGGGCGGATTTGTTTTCCCTTTCGTTTTACAATATAACGGGTGATTTTGTCGAGTAACGGCATCCGGCTTTGCATCGATTGCCGGAATTTGTCTTCGAACAGGTACATTTCCTGTGCAACGGGCGCTTTGATCTCCTCGAGTGTCAAGCTTGAAGGCTTTTTGGTGTGTCGAAGATAGCCGTTTTTAAATCGTTTTGTACGAAAAAACCCCGATACAGTTGGTGTATCGGGGTTCTTCAAATGAGGCGAAGCAGATCAATAAACTTCGGTTCTTAGACTCGAAGAATAGTTGATTTTGAGCGCGTTAACTCTACGTAGTTCCTGTTTTACGTCTGTAACTAAACCCATCTTCGCTTCTTGGTCACATTTCAGTGAAGTAGTCAGAAACGGAACTTCAGCTTCGGAGCGAGCGGCTCTTTCTTTTTCGATAAATTCCGGAATCTGCTTAGGAGAAGCATAGGCATCGTTCAATTGTATACGGGGTGCGGTACCAAACTGTGCTTTCATACTTTCGGTAGGTGCACCTATGTAGATATAGCTCACCAACGACTTTTTCTCCAATTTCTGGATTTCAGTTGCCTGAGGCACAACCACCTTTACTTTTAAGTCGGTTTGCCGCATCACGGTGGTTACCATGAAGAAGAACAACAACATAAATACGATATCCGGCAAGGATGATGTATTGATGGCTGGCTGGGGTTTACCCCCGTCTTTGCGAAACTTTGCCATTATTGGGCTCCTCCTATGTTTTCAGGTTCAGCTTCAGAAATAACCTGACGGTAATAATCCTGAATTTCTAAGGTTTGATCCGCATTCAGCTTGTTGTATGCCTTGCCATATTTGCCCATGGCCATTGTATTGCGCAATTCATTGTAGGCCGCTTTGAGTTCGTTGTGCACCTGGATGTAGGTGTTGTACGAGGTGCCGCGGTCGTTTTTCAACGAAATGACAGCTTTTTGGGGCGTTTCAGCGAGTGTAGGATCCTTGGCTGGATTATCGATAAAGTCTTTGGTCTTGCGCTTCAACTCCTTAATCGTGATGAGCTCTCCATCAGCCAATAACTGGTTGTTGGAGTTCACCAAAATTTTAAGCACATTCCGTTCTTTCAACTTCAGGTCATCCTGAGGCTGATCTTCTTCGGGCATGGGCGGAAGTTTGATGGCAATACCTTTGTCGGTATCGATGGTTGTAGTTACCAGAAAGAAGATCAAAAGCAGGAAGGCGATGTCGGCCATCGAGCCTGCATTGATCTCTGCTGCTGGTCTTTTTTTCTTGCTCATTATTTCGTGGCTTTAAGGATTTCTCCGGCGATGGCACTCAAGATTGCACCTAATCCGAGGATGTAGGTCATGATGAGTACTGCACCAACCATCTTAGAAACGCCTTCCGTGACATCGTATTTTATATAAGAGTCGAGAACTGTGCCATCACTGACAATGTAACTCAATACAAAAACAACAGCAACCGCCCCGATACCCAATAATGCACGTTTGGCTTTTTTCATGTCGCCAGCCAATGTAATGATTGGGAACACGATGGCCGCAATTGTCGCTACACCGATAAGGACATAGGTCAAATACAGCAGTATATTAATGGTCAGGTCGTTCATACGGCTTAGTTAACTTTGTTTTTCACCAAAATGTCAACCAAAGAGATCGAAGCGTCTTCCATGCCGTTAACCAGCGAATCCACTTTCGAAACGAGATAGTTGTAAAAAATTTGTAGTAATACAGCCACAATCAAACCAGCAACTGTAGTTAAGAGGGCCACTTTAATACCACCCGCAACGAGCGATGGGCTGATGTCTCCAGCAGCTTCAATGGCATCAAAGGCCGAAATCATACCTACAACCGTACCCATAAACCCGAGCATCGGCGCGAGTGCGATAAAGAGGGAAATCCAGATCAAACCGCGCTCCATCTGACCCATTTGTACAGAACCATAAGATACAATCGACTTCTCTACGATGTCGATGCCTTCGTGGGCACGATCCAAGCCTTGATAAAATATACTGGCTACCGGACCACGTGTGTTACGACAAACTTCTTTTGCTGCATCAACACCGCCGCTTTTAAGGGCGTCTTCGATTTTCGCGAGGAGTTTATCGTTGTTGGTAGAAGCCATGTTCAGATAAATAACCCGCTCAACAACAATGGCCAAGCCAATAATGAGACAGATCAATACTGGGCTCATCCACTCCCATCCACCTTCGATGAATTTTTGTTTGATGACATAGTGGAAACTCTCCTCTGCGGCAGCAGCTTCTTCTTCGGCCGGGGCCTCTTCAGCAGGTGCTTCTTCAGTGGTTGCAGCAGCAGAAGAATCCGTTTGCTCAGCCTGCGGCTCATCTTGCGCTAAGGTCACGGATGAACTTGCGACGCCGATCAACACGGCCATCAGAACCAGGAACATTTTTTTCATAATGGGATTGTTGTTTAAGTTATTTTTATTTTAGTAATATGTTTTGTCTTCAATTATTCTTTTCTCGGTGCAACAACAGAACTTTTCCTCGTCACTGTGTACGAACTTTTGTCCAATCGCCACACCGTTTTTCACTGCGGAGAGAGCGGGATTCGAACCCGCGATAACCTTTCGACTATACACGCTTTCCAAGCGTGCTCCTTCAACCACTCGGACACCTCTCCTTACGTTCGTAAACGCTGCCAATATACGAAAATTATACAAGCAGCAAGGGTTACCATTATTTTATGAATCGCCGTTTAGCTCCCCGCAGACTGCATTTTCGAGGGCGTTGGCTAGGGCATTTCCGCTTAAACCTGCTGCAAGCAAATGCATGCTCTTGGTGATACAGCATTCAAAGGTCATATCATGACCACTCGTTACCCCAATTTTCCGCAATAATATACCGGTTTCGTATTTGCCCAAGTCTACCGAACCTCCATGACATTGCGTAATATCTACGACAACTTTACCAGCGTTTATAAAGTCCGACAGCGCAGTTAAAAACCAAGGGTTTGTGGGGCCATTTCCAGATCCAAAACCTTCTAAAACAAGGACCTCCATATCAGTATCACTCAATAAGGCGCGGATATAAGATGGACGTAGGCCAGGGAATAACTTCAGGCTGCCTACGCGGTTATCTAGGGTGAGTGCCGCCTGAAAGGGAGCCGATGGCTGGGGCAAGATGTCGTTGTCGTTGTATTTGATACGTATACCAGCCTCTGCCAAAAGTGGATAATTGGGCGAATGAAAAGCTTCAAACTTTTCTGAATTGTATTTGATGGCCCGGTTGCCACGGTAAAGATGATAATCGAAATAAACACAAACTTCCGGTACACGTGCCTTGCCTTTCAGTTGTGCGGCGGCTATTTCGATGCTGGTAAGGAGGTTTTCTTTGGCATCGGTGCGAATATGCCCAATAGGCAATTGAGAGCCGGTGAAAATAACAGGCTTTGCCAAGTTTTTCAACATAAAGCTGAGGGCGCTGGCACTGTAGGCCATAGTATCGGAACCGTGTAAGACTACAAAGCCGTCGTACGACTCATATTTACTGGCAATGACACTGGCCAGCTCGCTCCATGTGGCGGGTTGCACATTGCTGGAGTCAATAGGCTTGGCGAAAGTATGGGCATCTAAACGGTAGCCGAAGGAGGCGATTTCAGGTACCTGAGCTAGAATACTATTGAGGTCGAAAGGCTTCAACTCCGCATCTGGCTTTTCTTGTATCATCCCTATGGTGCCGCCGGTGTAAATTAGCAGCAGGCGCGTTTGGCTCATAAACGAAACAGTTGTTGGGCGTTGCGGGTGGTGGTAGCCGCAATCTCGTCCATTCCTTTGCCAAAAATAGTACAAAGGGTTTCAGCAACAGCTACCAAATAGCTGCTTTCATTACGTTTTCCTCGATATGGCACAGGGGCAAGGTACGGACTATCTGTTTCGAGCAGAATACGATCGAGCGGGATTTTTATTACGACTTCACGCAGGGCTTCATTGTTTTTGTAAGTGAGCACACCGCCTAAACCTATATACATGCCACGGTCTACGATGGTTTGGGCCTCCTCGGCCGAGCCACTGAAACAATGAAAAACGCCGCGAACCTGCTTTGCTGCAAGTAAATCCAATAGTAAGGCGGTACTTTCCCGACTGTGAATCACTACAGGTAAATCGAGCGCCTGTGCCCAGCCGACTTGTGTCAAAAAAGCATCGGTCTGAGCGGCTAGATTGTCTTGACGCCAGTAGAGGTCGATTCCAATTTCACCCACAGCCACAAATGGGCGTTGGTCGAACCATGCCCTGTGAATGGCTAGCTGCTCGATGTAATCGGCTTCTACAGAGCCAGGATGGAGGCCCATCATGGGCAAACAATTTTCAGGAAAACGATCCGCCAAATCGAGCATGGCTTGTATGCTGTTTTTGTCGATGTTGGGAAGCAGTAACTGTGATACACCCGCGGCGATTGCGCGCGCTACAACGGCCTCTCGGTCTTGATCAAAACTAGCACTGAAAAGATGGGTGTGTGTGTCGATGAATAACATAAAAACTATAAGGCCAGAAAGCGGAAACCTGCTTGTTTCAAATGGGCAAGTGTAGCAGGTAAGGCTTCAGAAAGGTTCGGCCAGGCTTTAAGACTGTCGTGAAATACAATGATATCACCGTTTTTTACCTTGGCGGTTACGTTACGTACACATTGCTCCGGCGTTTTAGAGGTGTCGTAATCCTGACTAAGTATACTCCAGAGTATGATTTTGTAGCGCGTTTTTAATGCCCTGATTTGTCGGGGGGTTATGCGACCATAAGGCGGCCGGAATAAGGCTGACTTCACTAAATCAGAACAAGCGATTACGCTTTTATAATAAGTCAGATTACCGCTTTTCCAGCCATCGGGATGATCGTAGGTGTGGTTGCCAACACTGTGGCCTTCCGCAATTAATCGGGCGTACAACCCGGGATAGCTGTCCACATGTTTGCCCAAACAGAAAAAAGTAGCCTTTGCATTGTATTTTTTTAGCTGGTCGAGCACCCAAGGGGTAACCTCGGGGATGGGGCCATCATCAAAAGTGAGGTAGACAACACGTTCTGGCTGGTCGTAGTCACCCCAGGCAACCGAAGTCGACATACGGCGAATGAAGTCAGGCGTGCGAATCAAAAGCAAATCAATTTGGTTCAAAGGTAAGTGCTGGAAACGATTTCTGTAGGCCGCTTCTTGAGTGAGCGCCGCTGACGGAGTAGGCATATTGTCAGAGGTTCAAAAGCTGGTAACTGGTGTCGTATGCTGCCAGATACAGGGTGTCGGCCCGACTGAACTGTAAGGTGCCAGAACGTCGCAAACCAGAAGTGATGAGTAGCGCTGTATTGCCGGGTTTGGGTCCACAGAACAGTATCTCGTCGGTTTTACCTTTGAAGGTATACAGCTCTTTACCGCCCACATATATCCGCAGTTCTTCTTCGGGCAGCGCATTATTGCGCCGGATGTGAAGTTTTAACCAGGCTTGCGGTATGTAGTACAGGTCGTGGCATTGATTTTCCCCGGTTTCCAGGTAAACCCGCTGCTCGTCTGGTGCAAAATGTTGGGCAATCTCAGCATACAAACGGAGGTAATAGCGGGTATTCGCATCGCACCTTTCAAAATGTAAACGATAACGGCCGAGTGAATCAGTTTTGGTTTCGGCTACCAATTGACCAACAGCGGTATTTTTAGGATCCGTTTGTTTATATACCCTAACGGTTAAAGGGTATTTACTGGCTTGGCGGGCGGTGCCTTTGATGAGCACGCGGCCGGAGACTTCGGTCGTAGCAGGGACTATGATTTGTTTTTCTTTATTACAACCACAGAGGATGCCCAGTACAAGCAACAAAGCCACCCTATAGGATGATTTCATAGAAATAAAATTTGGTGGGACAGCTTGAAAGATAGCCTGTTAAGGCCTAGAATTGGGTCAGCGCGGCTGACCTCAGTTGCTGTCGTGGGGCAAAGTGGTAATACAAAAGCAAGTCTGCCTGATGCAATGCGCCAGGGTGGTATCTGTTCTACCTGCTTTAGAAGGACTACTTTGTAACATCCGTATTGTAGGGTATGAATTACGAATATAAAAAGTTTATATCAATCCGCAAACAATTGTTAAAAAATTTTTGCGGCCGATCTTACTAACGAAAACGGAGGTTTTTACAAATAAAAACGGCCAACGTTATAGCGTTGGCCGTTCTAAGCAAGGAAGTGCGGGCTTAGTTGCGGCGTCCCATATATATCATCACATAATACAACAAGGTGGCCAGCGACGATAAAGCCGCAATAACGTAGGTCATAGCTGCCCACTTCAGCGCATCTTTCGCCATAGGGTGCTGCTGACTACTTGTTACGCCTGAAGTATTTAACCAAGCCAACGCACGACGACTGGCGTCGAACTCAACAGGTAAGGTTACAAAAGTGAAAACGGTGGTTAAAGTAAACATGAGGATACCCAAAAGCAAAAGCTGCGGGAATACATTCAACGTAAGAATTCCTCCGAGGAGCACCCAGGGCATAAACTTAGAAGAAATGGTGAGCGCGGGAACCATGGCCGAACGGAAGCTCAACCAAGCATATGCTCGGGCATGTTGTACCGCGTGGCCTACCTCGTGGGCAGATATAGCAGCGGCGGCAACCGAACGACCATAAAACACATCGTGTGAAAGATTGACGGTTTTGTTCGCTGGATTGTAATGGTCGGTGAGCTGACCTTCCGTTGAAATGATTTTTACGTCTTGGATGTCGTGGTCGCGAAGCATTTTTTCGGCGATTTCTTGACCAGACAAACCGCTGCTTAAAGGCGTTGCCGCATATTTATTGAAGCGGTTTTTAAAACGTGCACCTACAGCCCAGCTGGCTGCCATAATGACGAGAATGAGGATAATATACATCTTGAGATGGTTTCGTTACGGTAGTCAATTCAAATGCCAATCCTTTAGTTCAAAGGAGTTCGCGTATGAGGTCTTCTATTTTAATGCCTTCAGCTTCTGCTTTGTAGTTCGCCACAATACGGTGCCGAAGTATGGGCAGAGCCACTGCTTGTACGTCTTCTATATCGGGTGAGTACTTATTGTGCAGTGCGGCGTGGCATTTGGCACCTATCGTTAAATATTGTGAAGCTCGCGGACCGGCACCCCAGCTGAGGTATTGATTTGTGGCAGCAGTGGCAAATTGTCCGCCGGGGCGGGTTTTGTTTGCCAATTTGACAGCATACTCTAGCACATTATCGGCTATAGGGATTTTCCGAACGAGTTGCTGGAAGAAGAGGATCTCTTCGGCATTTATTTTCTGACTCACACTGCGCTTTACAGCTGAGGTTGTTTGCTTCACTACTTCTATTTCATCGGCGAAGGCGGGGTAATCGAGCCAAACATTGAACATAAAACGGTCGAGTTGCGCTTCCGGTAAAGGATAGGTACCCTCCTGTTCGATAGGGTTTTGTGTGGCCAGAACAAAAAATGGGGCGGGCAAAGGGTAACGCTGCCCAGCAACGGTTACCTGGCGCTCTTGCATGGCTTCGAGCAGGGCCGATTGTGTTTTAGGAGGCGTACGGTTGATTTCATCGGCCAAAACGATGTTTGAAAACAACGGGCCTTTGATAAAACGAAAATTGCGCTGGTCATCTAGCACTTCCGAACCGGTGATATCGCTCGGCATGAGATCGGGCGTAAATTGAATGCGGCTAAAGCTCAAATCGAGGACCTCACCAATGGTTTGCACGAGCAAGGTTTTTGCCAAGCCTGGAACACCTACAAGTAGGCAATGCCCATTACTGAAAACCGAAATCAGCACGGCCTTGATCACGTCGTCCTGCCCGATGATAATTTTACCTATCTCACTTTGTATTTCACGATAACGTTGAGCGAGTGCATCAACGGCAGCGGTATCTGAACTGAAGTTTGTCGACATAATGATTTAACGGTAAACAGCTAAAATAGTGTTTTTGAAAGCCGGAAGCACGAACTGCTGCCGAATTACTTCCATCGATCCAGATCAGGGCAGGCGCTGTACTCCGCTTCTATCTTGATAAAGGTCTTTTCTTTGGTCTTCATAAACCACTCTTGGAGTTTTTCCATCTTTTTGAGGTTCATGGCAGCGGTTTGGATTTTGTCGTAATCCGTATCGAGACCAGCTTTGTGGGGTGAGGTCTGACTTTTCAGATAAAAAATCCGCCAGCCGCGATTGCCATCGGCCGAAGCAAAAACACTCGGGCTTGAGTATTCCCCAATTTTGAGCTTTTCAATCTGAAAGTAAATATCTGGGGTGAGTTGTTCGATGGTGTAAGAATTACCGCCTGTAGCAGGGTTCATGAGCATACCGCCGTTTTGTTTGCTTTCGTCGTCTTGAGAATATTTACGTACGGCTTCGGCAAAAGGCATGGTGCCAGTCGTTAACTGTTGGCGCAATGTATCCAGGCGTATGCGGGAACGCTCGAGTTCCGATGAACTAACAGGGGGCTTTATAAGTATGTGGCGACAATTCACCCGGTCGCCTCGGCGTTCGATGAGCTGCAGGATATGATAGCCGTATTTTGTTTTGATGACAGGGCTGATCTCGCCGGGTTTGAGTTTAAATGCCACGGCCTCGAACTCACCAACCATTTCGCCACGACCAAAATAGCCAAGATCGCCACCTTGGGGGCCAGAACCAGGGTCTTGGCTGTACAAGACGGCCATGGTGGAGAATTTTTCACCTTTCAAAACGCGATCGCGTAAACTGTTGAGCTTGTCAATAGTAAACTCCCGCGTGCTTTCATCCAGCTCAGGGAAAATTACAATCTGCCCTACCTCCACTTCCGCAGGAAAATAAGGGATACTGTCTTCGGGTATTCGTTTGAAATAAGCTTTTACATCGGCAGGAGAGATGGTCACTTTTGAGGTAATCTTCTCCTGCATTTTTTGGGTAAGAATCTGCTCTCGGATGTTAAGACGGAACTCGTCTTTGATTTCTGGTATAGATTTGCCATAAAACTCCTCGAGTTTTTCGGCACCACCAATCATCGAGATAAAATAGCGCACACGGCGGTCAAGTTGCTGGTCGATTTCGTCGTCACCTACCTCCAACGAGTCCAATTCTGCCTGACGTAACATGAGTTTGCTGGTAAGCAATTGATCAACAACCCTGCACTTCGCCAATGGGTCAGCTACGTTTCCTTCTTGCTGCAGATAGTTTGCGTATTCCGCCTCGACTTCCGATTTGAGAATAATTTTATCACCTACTATGGCTATTACGCCATCGACCATATTGCCTTTGGCAGGCTGTGCAAATACGTCGCTTCCCCAACACATAGCCCACATCAACAGGACGTAGCGCAACTTAAACTTGTTCATGGATAAATTTCAAATTTTTGATCTAGCTCCGCACGCTGATACATTTCATCTATGTAACGCGCAATGGCTTGTTGTCGTCTTTGTAACAGTATGAGGTCGCGGATATTGTTCCGCTCTATTTCAAGCGGAGGCTCTTGGCCTACATCTCGAAAGGAATTTACGACCACAAAATACTGGAATTGTTCGTCAGAAGTCTCAAACAAACTACGGCTATTGTAATTCACTTCCTGCATTTTGTCTCGCGGCATGCTGCGCAGCACCTCTTCCGCATACACCCAGCTGCTATCGTTCAGTTGGTAGTTGGTGGCATATTGCAGGCAATAGTCGGCCAATAGTTTTTCATCTTTGCTCCGCTTCGAAACGAGCAATCGCCGCAGTAGGTCAGTTTTGGGAGCTCCATTTTCAACTTTTACATAACGGCCCTTCAAAATAGGGTCGCGCAATAGAAACTGTGCTTTGTTCAAGTCGAAGTAACTTTCAATCAGCTGAGGGTCGATGGCGGTATCCATTTGAGAAGCCATAATTTCATCTTCGAGCGAATAAATCAAAAGCGAACGGCGGTAATCTTCCAATTTTTGGTCGATAGCCGTGCTTCTGGCAGAAAGCTGTTTTTTGGCTTCGGCTAGGAGCAATTCTTCCCTTATCCAGCTTTCTACGTACGCCTTGACCAAACGACCGCTATCGTCGGCAGAGCTGCCTTCGGGTACAAGGTCACTCAGCTGGGAGCGGTAGAGGTATTGTTCGTTTACCCGAGCAACCACATTATCAGGCTGTGCACCGCCAAACCAGTCGCAGGCGGTGGTCAGCATGCCGATAACGGCCATCAAGTAAAACTTTTTCAACTTACTCGGGTAAGATGCTGTTCAAAGTCTCCTGGTTCACCACCACCTTATATTTGGCGGTGAGCGTTTCGAGCCAGCTTTTTTCGAGATAATTCTGGTAGTCGGAGGTAGCTAAACCGCGTACCTCGTTGAGGTCTTTCGCGCCAGCAGGAAGCAAGGCTTTTACACGTACGATGTAAATGGCGTTGTTTTGGGCCATATCCGGACTCATACCGACTTTCCATTCGATTTTATCCACGACCTCATTACTGCCTTTTTCATATTTGCCGCTGCTGATTTTTACGTTGAGTGGATTTTCTTCGTTCATGAGCTTCACAATAACATCATCGGTGTTGCTCTTTTTCTTCAGCAGTTTGCGGCCTTTGGCAGCTTGAGCGGCATTGGCAAATTGATAGATGGTTACATCGGCACGGTCGTTCCAACGGTATTGCCCTTGATTTTCGGCAAACCAGGCCTTTAAGCCATCGGTATCGTTCACCGCTTTCGACCAAACCAGTTGATCGGTGAGGTCGAACAACAAGATGCCTTCACGGTATTCCTTCAGCAAGGCGCGGAAATCAGCATGTTTTTGTTCTAGTCGACTGTCTTCGAAGGCGAGAATACGGTCTTCAACCCATTTGTCGTAGGTCTTCAGGAGATAAATGCCTACATCGCCGCCTTGAACACCGTATTGATTGGTCTGGAGATGGGCGGCCAAATCAGCTTGTTTTAACTTAACGTCTGCAAAACTGACAACGACTTGGTTGTTTTTCCAGTTAGGTTCGGCGAGCCATTGACCAGTGCTATATAAACTGTCGACTACCTTGCCAAATACAACTTGGCGTGCTTTGAGATCCTCCTTAAAGCCATACTCGGTTTTGAGCTTGGTAATGAGGTTACTTTTGTACAGATTGGCACGGGCGTCGCGGTTGATTTTAGCTTCAATGTCTACTTTGGCTTTGTCAAAAGCCGGAATACCGCGTCGTTCGAGTCTTTTGATGATGTGCCAGCCATAGGGCGTTTGCACGGGTTCCGAGATGTCACCATCTTTCGATAAAGCAAAAGCGGTGGCCTCAAACATCGGCACCATACGTCCTGTGCCGAACCAAGGCAGTACACCTTGTTGGCTCTGGGTGCTAGGATCTTCGCTGTATTGGGCGACTAATGCCTCAAAGTTTTCGCCAGTTTTCAGTTTTTTGTAAAGCTCGAAAACGCGTTTTTTGGTGTTTTGCATCACCGAATCGCTATCGGTATTGCGTGTAAGCAACATGAGATGGGCGGTGCGGATTTCGCCAACAGCGGGGCGTATGTCATGTACCTTCAGGACGTGGTAGCCGAATTGCGTACGAAATGGTTTGCTGTACTGGCCTGGTTCTGTATTAAAAGCGGTCTGTTCAAAAGGATAAATCATACGGAAAGCTGAAAAATAGCCCAGGTCCCCCTGGTTTTCTGCTGCCGAAGGATCTTCTGATATGGTTTGGGCCAAAGTGTTGAAGTCTTCGCCTTTTTGTAGGCGCTGATAAACCGCGACTATTTTTTTGTAAGCGGCCAAACTGTCTTTAGGAGATGCGTTTTCGGCCACTTTAATCATGATGTGGCTGGCACGCACTTCCTGCTGCATACGCTCGTAGGCTTCTTTTACCAATGCCTGAGACGTTTCTCGGTCGCGGAGATAAGGTTGTGCCAGCTGGTTGCGGTAGTTGTCGAGTTCTTTCCTGAATTTTTCAGTGGTGTCGAGTCCCATCATATAGGCTTCCTGCACCTTCAGCTTAAATTTGATGTAGAGATCGAGATACTCTTTCATATCGGCCGCTGTGGCCTTTTGTTGGCTGTAGTTGTTTTTGTTGTATACGGTTAAAAACTCCTCTACGCCCACCGAACGCCCATCAACGCTGAACAAAACACGGTCATCGGACTTTTGTCCATAACTAGCTGTAAAGCAAAGAAGACTCCAGGTACCCAAAAAGAAGAACAGAACTTTTTTCATAAAACTTGTTTTAAATCACGCAACTTTTATCGCATCCCTGCAAAAATAAAGATTATGTGCTACTTGCAGCTTAGCTTGCATATTATGCTCGCGTATGCTAACGCATTTATCGACCTCCTATTTCCCCGCTTATGCCAAGCGTGCTGCAGGCATTTGTTGAAACACGAGCGTATTATCTGTCAAAGGTGCCAGTTTCGTTTACCCCGAACGGCCTTTCATGATATGGCCGGTAATCCGGTGGAACAGCTTTTTTATGGCCGTTATCAGCCTGCTGCGGTTACTTCTTTTTTGTATTTCACCAAGGCGGGGGTGGTTCAACAGGCCCTCCACAACCTCAAATACAACGGTGCTCAGGACCTGGGGCATTATCTTGGAAAAAGTTTTGGTGAAGAGTTAAAAAGTTCGCGGCGTTTTGCTGGTATCGATGCCGTTGTGCCGGTGCCCCTACACTGGAAAAAACAGCGGATTAGGGGCTACAACCAAAGCGAACTCATTGCGCGCGGTATGGCCGAAGCTTTGGGGACAGAAGCACGGCCCGACTTGTTGCTGCGGGGGATACACACCAGCACACAAACCAAAAAAGGGCGATTGGAGCGCTGGGAGAACGTAGCAGAAGCTTTTTTGCCTGGTAAAACGCTGTTGCCCGGTCGGAAACTTTTGTTGGTGGATGATGTCCTCACCACCGGCGCAACCCTCGAAGCCTGTGCCCGGGCACTGGAACAGGTCAGCGGACAAGCAGTGTATATGGCTACTTTGGCTTGTGCCGTGCGATAAGGATTAATCGATGGTATTGCTGGGCTTCCAGAGCAATACGCCATGCTTGCGTTTCGCGATGAAATTGCGGCACTTACCATCTCCTTTGCCAGTTATGCCGCCACCTGGCTTACAAATCAACTTGCCTTTTTCGTTGTATAATTCCGACATCCGATCGCAGCAATCGGGTAAAAACAAATACACACTTTGCCCACGGTATTTATACACCCAAACCTCAACATAACTGCCCGATTTTCTTTCGGCCTGCACAATTTTGTCATGCAGCCAGCGGGGAAGACTGATTTTGTCTTTTTGACTTCCACAAGCTGTCAGTAGAAAAAGTAGGCCACAAATTAAAAATCGCCGCATCGGATCAAAAATAGTTTCAGCCGAATAAATAAAGAAAATTTATGCGGTTATTTTTTGAAGGGGCGGATTATTAAGCGGAGTGCACGGTCGTAGCTAACATAATTCCAGAACCAGTCTACAAAAACCACCATACGGTTTCGAAAACCTACAATCGACATGAGATGCACAAACATCCATACAAACCAGGCAAAAAAGCCTTGGAAGCGTAATTTATGAATATCTACCACCGCCCGGTTGCGACCAATGGTGGCCATGCTGCCTTTGTCGAAATATTTGAAAGGACGCATATTTTGTTTTCGTGACACGGCCCTGAGATTCGCCACGAGCTTTTCGGCTTGCTGAATGGCCACTGGAGCCACCATAGGGTGTCCATTGGGATGTTTTTCGGTCAGCATAAGCGCCACGTCGCCTACGGCATAGGTATTGGGCAGCCCTTTTACCTGGTTAAATTCATCTACCAGCAATCGACCGCCGCGACCAACAGCTTCGGCGGGTATCCCCTCGGGCAAAGCACCGATTACTCCAGCTGTCCAAATGAGCAGTTGGCTGCTGATACTTTTGTCACCGGCTATAGTCACCAGTTGGCCGTCGTAATCCTTCACCGGAGCATTAAGCCAAACATTAACATCGAGTTCTTTCAGAAATTTTAGTGTTTTTTCAGAGGCTTGTTCCGACATTCCTGCCAGTACTTTTGGCCCGGCTTCGATGAGGTGAATCTGCATTCGGCGTATGTCCAACTCGGGGTAGTCTTTCGGCAGTACGTGCTTTTTAAGTTCACCCAAAGCTCCTGCCGTTTCTACACCTGTCGGGCCGCCGCCAACCACCACAAAAGTGATTAGCCTATCTCTTTGCTCAAGGTCGGAAGTAAGCAGGGCCTCTTCAAAGTGCTGGAGAATCAAACTCCGCAAATCCAAGGCCTGCGGGATGGTCTTCATCCGCATGGCGAACTCAGGGAGCTGTTGCTGGCCGAAAAAATTGGTTTTGCTGCCAGTAGCGAGAATAAGCTTGTCGTAACGTAAACTCCCAATATTGGTAACAATTTGTTGTTGTTCCTTATCGATACTGGTCACTTCCGCAATCCGAAGAATTACCCAGGGCCTTCTTTTGATAAATTTCCGTAAAGGGTGGGCAATTGAGCCCGGCTCTAAACCACCTGTGGCAACTTGGTATAAAAGGGGTTGAAAGGTGTGGTAATTGTGCCTGTCGAGCAAAACAATTTGATAATCGTCGGGATTAATTTTGCGGGCAAGTATTAATCCTGCAAAGCCCGCGCCTAAGATAACGATACGGGGTTTGATGGTCTCGGGTATGTTGATCTTCATGGCAGATCCTTGGTTGGTACAAACCTCGGAATTTTAATGGCCATAGCTGATGATTAACTGAAATATGTCGCATTTACTTTAGTTTTACTTGTCATTGCTTCCTGTTGTTTGACTTGGCAGGGATATTGCAATTACCAATCGAAACCGTGTTTATGAAATCGATCTTTACTTGTTTTGTTTTTTTGTTCAGCCTGGCACTACCCAGTTTGAACAGCGGGGCACAAGAACTGCTCGAGGCAGGAGCCAAAGACCCAGACAATCGTATTCGTAAAATAAATAATACAGCCTTTCAATCAGGCGAAGTGCTGACTTTCCGCTTGCACTATGGTTTTATTAATGCTGGTGTAGGCGAGATGCGGGTGCAGTCACAGCCCGTTCAAATGGCTTCGAAAAGTTGCTACCATATCGTGGCTACCGGAAGGACTATCAATAGTTTTGATTGGTTTTATAAGGTCAGAGATAAGTACGAAAGTTATGTCGACCGCGATGCCATCATGCCTTGGGCTTTTGCTCGGGATGTGAATGAGGGTGGTTTTTTAATGACCGATTATTACGCCTTCGACCAATACCAAAAAAAGGTTGTCTCCAAAGGGGTGTCGTACGATATACCCTTGCATACACAGGATATCGTGTCGGCTTTTTATTATGCCCGTACCATCGACTTCAGTCAGGCGCGCGAAGGGGATATTTTCGAGGTGCCGATGTTTCTCGACCACGAAATGCACAACTTCAAGTTTAAATTCAAAGGCCGGGTGAAGCTCAAAACGGATGTAGGTACTTTCCGGGTATTGAAGTTTATGCCGGTGGTGATGAAGGGCAGGGTGTTTAAATCGGAAGAAGACCTGGTGGTGTATGTCACCGACGATGCCAACAAAATACCGCTTGAAATTAAAGCCAACATATTAGTTGGTGCTGTTCGTATGACTTTAACTGGTTATGAAGGTCTTCGCAATCCGGTAACGGCGAAGCTTAAATAGTTACAAATCAAAGCCAATGTCGCGGCGGTAATATTTGCCGAGGTATTGAATATGTTCGGCATTAGCTATGCTTAGCGCACAAGCCGCTGCATGATTATCGGCAAGGGTAGTAATGGCGAGCAGTCGACCACCGTTGCTCACAATTTTATCATCGCTACGTTTGGTGCCGGCATGAAACAACAAACTACCTTCCACCGCTTCAAAGCCAGTCATTACATCGCCTTTTGGGTAGGGCCCGGGGTAACCGCCAGCGACCAACATTACTGTTGCGGCTGTTTTTGGAGAGATTTTTAATTCGGCTTGATCGAGTGTTCCTTGGGCGCAATGTTGAAATAAGAC
>JBDNIH010000178.1:0-1659 GCA_041688385.1 Bacteroidia bacterium | reverse complement strand
TGAATTTTTTGGCCAAAATATTAGACCGTCCAGTAAATGAAAAACCTTTTTTACTAATCCCTGTTGGTTATCCAACAAATGAATGTTGGGTGCCAGATTTAAAACGAAAAACCATTTCTGAAATCTGCGTTTGGATTTAATAGAGCCATAAAGGTAACCCTTGTCTCCGAACCGAAAGGTGCAGCAATTCACAGCGTTCAGAAAAAAAGAGGGCGTCACTTTAGGTTGGTAGGACAGCGTTACACACCCGCACGAAATTGCGGTAAAAAAAGTGAAGTGCTGTCAAACGAAGTGCTGTCATACGTAGCGATGTCATACGAAGTGCTGTCATTCGAAGTTTTAGGCCAGGGCCAAAGCAAGCAAATGCTGCAAGGCCGCAAAGGCTCAATTTGCGGCAATGGCGTGAGCTGCGTTTGGTAGCGCGTCAGGGTATTACGCTTGTTCAATCCAATGCGCGAGCTTGTACAAGTGGAATTTAGAATTTGAAGTCAACAGCATTCGGAGTAAATGTAAAATAAACGGCAGCATCAATATAAAAAAGATAAAAATGAATCAAAGAATAGAAAAATTAAAAGAAGTAATTGAACCCTTGCGGCAAGAAATTATTAATCATCCGGTTTACTCAAAAATCAAAGACATGGATGACTTAAAGATTTTTATGCGCTACCACGTCTATGCTGTTTGGGACTTTATGTCGTTGCTTAAAACCTTACAAAATAACTTGACGTGTACTTCTGTTCCCTGGTTTCCAAAAGGTTCGGCAGACACCCGCTATCTGATCAATGAAATTGTTGTAGGCGAAGAAGCGGACGTTGATTTGAGTGGACAACGAAAAAGTCATTTTGAGCTATATATGGATGCAATGACACAATGTGGAGCGGATACTAAACCTATTGAAACGTTTATCGAAGAATTGAAGACGTCTGGAAACTTTGAAAGCGCTTTTAATACTTCAAATACACCCGAGGAAGCGAGGTCGTTTGTAGATTTTACGTTTAAAATGATAGCGAGCAAAAAGGACTATTTACAGTCGGCGATTTTTACTTTTGGTCGGGAGGACTTAATACCAGGCATGTTCGTTTCGATTATTAATGAAATGCACAAAAATTTCCCGAATGACATTTCAATCTTCAAATATTATATCGAACGCCATATAGAAGTTGATGGCGATCACCACAGTCATCTTGCATTACAAATGACATCAAATCTTTGTGGCAACAACGAAGAATATTGGATAGCATCCGAGCAGGCTGTAATACAATCTCTCAAGAGTCGAATAGCCTTGTGGGATGGCGTTTATAAAGAACTTACAGTGCATCAGAATAGGGCTGCCGAAAGCGGTGCGGCAAACGGTGAGCTGAAAAATGTCTTTGCCACATCTGCACAGGAATAAAACTTTTGGTTTGGCAGTAAAACCGCAGTCTAAGCGCGCGCAGAGCAAGGCACAAACGTCAAACACGACAAATATGTATGAACGAAACGTTTGATACCCTAGCTGCTCATGCCTTGATTTTATAGTTAGTTTACAACAGTATTTATTTTGCTGTATTTAATTTTGCAATAAATTACATCCGTGCACCAAACACTAGAAACGAATAGTCGCGAAGGTATTTCTGCAAAATCTATAATCTAATCACTGTAAACAGTTACCTTATACCT
>JBDNIH010000027.1:0-4011 GCA_041688385.1 Bacteroidia bacterium | reverse complement strand
TATGATGCTGACCAACGCATCTTTGGCGAATCTAAGGCCCAAGAATTGGCAGAAAAGTATGCCAGCTTACCCAAAGACATTGAGTGGCATTTTATTGGCCATTTGCAGACCAACAAAGTAAAGTACATCGCTCCTTTTATAAAGCTCATCCATTCCGTGGATAGCTTTAAACTACTTCAAGCCATCGATAAAGAAGCAGCAAAAAACGAGCGCGTGATTGATGTCTTGCTACAAGTGCACATTGCACAGGAAGAGGCTAAATTTGGATTAGACGAGTCAGAAATACTAGCCATTTTCGCCGATCCGGTCTATAAAGCGCTGAACAACGTAAGGGTGTGCGGGCTGATGGGAATGGCAACTAATTCAACCGATGTTCGGTTGCTCGACAAAGAATTTTTAAGCCTTGCTGATTTATTCTCTCGCTTAAAACATAATATTTTCAGTCATTCGAAAGGCCAGCATTTTACGGAGCTATCTATGGGTATGTCGAATGACTACCCCCTCGGGGTAAAGCGGGGAGCTACTTTGGTACGTATAGGGAGTCGGATATTTGGTGGAAGAGTTTATGCTGCCGAAACTAAGGCCGAAAACTAAGCGGTTAATTGTAGGCAAGCTTCCATAACCTGGTGTAAAATACGCGGATTGTAGGGCTTGACGATATAATCGTTTGCTCCAACCGCATGTGCGCGCCGATATGTTTCCTCTTGCACATCTGCTGAAATTGCAATAATAGGTATTTTCAAACCCCGTGACCGAATAGCGGTTATGGTTTCAAAGCCATCCATTTCAGGCATGTGTAAATCCATCAACACCAAGTCGAAAGTTTGTTCTTCCAAACACAATAAGGCTTCTTTACCACCCGAAACCCAGGTATACTCCATTTGCCAACGTTTGAGTAAGCCGTTGATCACTGTGGCGTTAATAGGGTTATCTTCTACGACCAACACTTTTAAACCGGCAATAGCATGCTGGTTGGTAGCCGATTGTTGAACATGCTCTTCACTTTCAGCTACTGCCTTTAATTCAATGTTAAAACTAAATTCACTCCCTTTACCCGGCGACGAAACTAGTTTTATATCACTGTTCATAAGGTTAAGTAACTTCTTTACGATAGCTAAGCCCAATCCCGAACCACCATATTTTCGACTGATATCCGCCGATGCTTGCGAAAAATGTTCGAAGATGAGTAACTGTTTGTCTTCGGTTATTCCAACTCCGGTATCTACCAAGCTAACGTGAAACTTACCGTCACCCAAATGCGCTACACGCAATTTAACGTAGCCTTCGTTCGTGAACTTAATGGCGTTACCAATTAAATTAATTAGTATTTGAGACAGTTTGGTAGGATCTCCCAAGACTTGCTCCGGCATGCTATCCGCCTCAAAACTGAGTTGGATTCTTTTGTCATCAGCAATGGGTTGAAAACCAGCTACCAACTGACTAAACAAATAGGTTGGGTTGAATACCAATTCCTCAAGCTCGGCACGTCCTGAATCTAGTCGATTGTAGTCGAGCACATTATTCAGCATTCCCAAAAGATTATCTGCCGAAAACTTCAATAAATCAAGGTACTCAATTTGTTTTTTATCGCGTGTTTGCTCTTGAAGCAATTCGGTAATGCCGATGATGCCATTCATAGGTGTTCGAATTTCATGCGACATTACCGACAAAAAGTTGGATTTGGCCCGTGATGAGGCTTCTGCTTCCAAACGCGCCTGTTCTAAAGCAATATTAAGCTCTTCCTGTGCAGCCAGACTATGTTCAAGATCAACAGCATAACGTTTAAAGGCACGTTGGAAATGCCAGATAATATAAACCATGATAATGGTCATAACTACCCAATTGAGTATTTGCTCACTTTGGGAGAGTTGATTTAAAATGAAATATTGCGAGAAGAAGTTGTCGAGATTAAAAAGCCGAAAAAAAAGTAAGGGGAAAAAATTAAACGCTGCCGTGAAAAGTCCCAGCCTATGACCAGTCATAAAAAAGGCAAAAAGCGTATTCACCATGGCCAACTGTACCATGGCCATATTAATCTCCCCTACAATGCAGCATGCATGTACGACTAAAAAGAGAGAGGAAGCCAAAAGCAATATGTAGGTGATACGGGCAATATCTCTGGTTTTAATCAGAAAGATATAGGCACCCACCAGGCCGCCTATAAACATGCTCACCCGTAACCAAGACACACTGTCGCCAGATAGCAAGCTGCGTGTTGTTGAGATAAAGGCAATGACAAAACCCATCAACAGCAAATAGAAAATAAGCAATTGTCGGCCCCTTGCAAGCACGTCGATTTCGGCCAAATAAGCACCGCCCAACATCTTTGCTTCGAACCGACGAAACAACTTAAGCATAGGAAATTTGTTTCAACCCATAAAATAAGGTAAACTTTACCTCTTTACACAGCCCTTGGTTTAAAATATTTCCATTTTAAGGATAGAATCCCATATTAGGACAAATTAGCTTGAATATTCCCATTTAGAGGCATTGCAGGCAGCGAAATGGTTACAGTTGCAGGTCACTCTGGGTTTTAAGCCTCAAAAAACGAGTCGACTTTGAGGTAGGGGCTGCTTTCCCGCCAAAAAGTCTATTTTTGCAACGCAGCTCAATTCGCCCATGTAAATACCGCTTCAATATTTCCCAATGATCCAACTGTTTCAAACCCAGAAGACGCAGCTCCAGGAAGTAGAGCAACTCGCCGATGGCGTCTGGATCAATATCGTAGACCCCACTTACGAAGAAAGAAGCTGGATTGAAGAGAACTCACCTCTTGTGGCAGAATACCTCAGTGATTCACTTGATTTGGATGAGTTGTCGCGTGTAGAAAAGGAAGACGACTATTTACTCGTTGTAATACGTTTGCCTCATTTTCGGGGGGTTGAGCACGATTCTCCATTTACTACTATACCACTCCTTATTATACTTACCGAACAAAATATCTATACAATATGTAAGGAAGAGAATGTAATACTTCAGGAATTTATTCGGGAAAGGGTTAAGGGTTTTAGTACTGCGAAGAAGCGTAAATTTTTACTGCAGTTGATGTTCAAAACAGCCGGAAAATACCTACTTCACCTCCGGAACATCAACAAAATTGTGGAGCGACTTGAAGACGAACTAGAAAGTTCATTGCGTAACCGGGAGATTTTTGAACTACTCAAATATGAGAAGGCGCTTATTTATTATATGACTGCACTGCAAGCCAATGGCGCAATGATGGATCGTTTGCGTCGCTTACACATCTTTAGTGCTTTCGAAGAAGATGAAGACATGCTTGAGGAGGTGATGATCGAAAACCAGCAGGCGATTCAGATGACCAATATTACAACCCGGGTATTGGGCCAGATGATGGAAGCCTACAGCTCGGTAATCAATAACAACATGAACAATGTGATGAAAACACTCACTTTTGTTACCATTTGTTTAGCGATACCCACGCTTTTTGCCAGTTTGTATGGCATGAATGTACCCCTGCCCTTAGCCGAAACACCTGCAGCCTTTTGGGCGGTGGTGAGCGTGAGTTTGGTATTGGTTACCGTGGTATATGTTTTATTTAAAAGAATGCGTTGGTTTTAGGCCATTAACCAGTCCAATCGTGCGCACCAAATGAGCAGTACTTTTGCATTGTAAGCTCGGCGTACCACTTTCTAACTGTTTCTTTAATCCAAATTTCAGCTTGATTCCGGTGCTGCATAGGCTTAATGGCATTTACGCTATTAATCAATCCTACTGTTTTTCAATCACTGCGGAATGAGCAATTCCGATGAACGCAAACTTTTCCCCACATCCAAGAAATAAGCCGTTAAACAATTTACTAAGCCTTTCATACGTAGAATATTGAAAGCTAATAAGTTGGCCATTTTATTTTCGTATTTCGGCCATTTTAGCTTGTTGCCACAGCCGCAACTTTTTTCAATTTATGCACAGCATGTTGTTGAATCGGCTTTAACGTCTTATCATGCGGTCGGTTTTGTTGTGAAATGTTGAGTTGGTAAAAAGTATAACAGT
>JBDNIH010000177.1:0-2417 GCA_041688385.1 Bacteroidia bacterium | reverse complement strand
TACGCTGCGGGTTTGTACAGTTAGGTTGTTAAGCGGCCGTTCCCCTTTTACTGCCGATCGTAATCCTATTCATCATTGTCTACTTGATTTGGGTATGTGGCATAGCCAAGCAGCATTTACACTGAATGCATCAAATATTGGATTTATTGGGCTGGCCTGGTTTTGTCGCGAGCTGAGGCCGGTGCAGTTCTTAGCTATTAGCTTGGGTTCGGCTTTCCTATTAAGTCAGCTTCCTTTTTTAATAAAACGCAGGCAAAAAAGCCAAACACATTTCCCATCCTGTGGAGCAGGGCAAAGGCTAAGTTTTACCACCCTCAAATAACAATTGGTACGGGAATTTTAGTTTTTGATGCGTTTATGTAAGCTGTATTCAGCTAAGGGCAAGGTGGTGGGTTGAAAGCCAATAGGTGCGGTACTATCTTTTTCACATAGCCAATAGGTGGCCGAAGTATCGCTGGGGACTAAGTCCTGTTGATAATTGCGCTGAAAATAGCCGTGGAGGCTGTGGTGCCTGACGAGTGACTGGGGTATGCCGATAGCAGTGCCCTGGGGTACTCTTGCAGCTATACTGTCAATATTTTGCATCAGTACCGCATCCCTGCCAGGGGTATTGGCGCGATATCCGCACAGGAATAATGCGGTAAATAGTAAGCCACTGAACAGTAAATAGCTCACTTTATAGCTCAATTGTTTTGGTTGCCATTGTTGTAAAAAGGAATAAAGCAAAGGCCCAACAAATTTGGCTAAGGCAAAAATAAACCAAGGTATTGCGGGGATAAGATAAAAGGAATGTTGTTTGGGCGAAAGGAGCAGCGGTAAACTTGCACTTGCAGCGATTCCCAAAAAGAACCAAGCGTATCGCTGGTTTTTTACAGCATGTAATTTTTGGTTTTTGGATCTCCGAACCGTGAAAAGTAATATTCCGCAGAGCAGGAGTGGATTTATTAACTCAGTAAAAATACGGGTCAAAAGGTAATAGCGGGGTAGGTTTACTACATGGTCTTGAACCAATCTTTCTCCTCTCAGCGTCGCAAAGAGCTGAATATCGAAGTATTGCGTCCAGTATATTCTAGCTGCTTCGGGAATTAGGCTAATAGCCAGGCATAAGCTAAAACTAAAGGTGGCAATGAAAGTCCACTGTATACTTTTCCGGAAGGTGTTTTCCTGCAAGCTCAATTGAGCCATTAAAAATACTGCCAAAGGGAATAGGCCAACCATACCTTTGGTCATAAAAGCGAAAAAAACGAAAATGCCGGTAAAAAACGCCCGCTTGTTAGAAGGTGCATACCAACCCAACCAGATGGCCCAACTCGTAAATAATACCAGGAGGTTTTCGAGCATATTATTGGGATAGGCCCAATGAATGGTTGGGACCAATAGCCAAAGTAAAATGGGAAACCACCAAGCCTCTTTTTCTTCATTTTGGGTGGTCATTTGGCGCCAAAAGTAACGGAGACTTACCACCATGCCCAATGCCAGCAATAGTGAGAAAGTTTTTTCGGTGTAGTGGTGGTCTCCGATTAATCGAAACCAGAGAGATTCTAACCAAAATAGTAATGGAGGGTGTTCTGCAAAGGGTGAAAAGATAGCAGCGCTATAGTGTAAGTCCCACCAACTCCCTTGTCCTGCGGCTAGGTTACGTGAAACAACGGCATAAATAAGCCCATCTCCGAAAATGCCCGTGGCGAATAAGTTAGGAAGTAAAAACCCCGCAAAAACGGTGTATAAAATCAATTTATATATGCCAGGCTTTTTCATCCGGCAAAGGTGTAGTAGTAGTTAGCAAAGAAGTTCCAGAAAGTGGTTACAGCTATGGCAACGGCTTTCGCAACGTAAAAATTAAGCTTGAATTTATTTATTCCGACAAATAATACCGCAGTGTTGATCAGCAGACCTAAAAGGGAGACGAGTAAAAAGGCCACATACTCTTCCATCAAATGGCTATTCTGGCTTTCGAACGACCAGATGCGGTTCAAATACCAATTGGAGCTTGCTGCAACGATAAATCCCACGGCATTGGCAACGTAAGGCGAAATACGAGCTTTTTCTTTCAGTAGCCAGGTGAGCGCAAAATCAATTAGAAGGCCCGAAAAACCTACGATACCAAATTTTATGAATTTCAAAAGGTCTCCTTGTAAAATTTGCATCCTTCGTATCTTGCGCTGAAATGGTTGAAATAGATTTGAGCCTGCAAAATAACCTAAAATGCTGAATAGCGAATCGATGGGTTGGCCTTTACGCGGCAGCTGGATGCTTTTAATTGCCTCCCAGTTTTTACCTGTTTGGTATAGTGGTTATGCGCTTATGCTCCTTTTAATCGTGTTTATACTAGGATGGAAAACGGCCGAATGGCGCGTACCCCTACAAAATAATTGGTTTACGGCGCTTTTGGCCTTTTTTTTATGGCAAGTCGTAAG
>JBDNIH010000176.1:0-4954 GCA_041688385.1 Bacteroidia bacterium | reverse complement strand
GGCAATGCCCCCGGAAAGGCGCCAACAAACACCGCAAAAGGACTGCGTTTTTTCATCGGTGTATACACAAACGCATAACTCAACAAGGACATTAACCCCAGAACAGCACTGAATATATTGGTAAATATCCCGATAATAACCACACCAGCTACGCCAAGTAGTAGCGCCAAAAGTGCCGCTTCCCATACCGACATGCGGCCGGTGGCCACGGGCCTATTCGCCGTACGTGCCATGAGCTGATCACTTTCTTTTTCAATGATTTGATTGATACCATTTGATGCCCCCACGATGAGGAAGCCTCCTAGAATCAACCATAAAAACTGCACAAAATCAAAAGCATTTCCTGCGGCTATCGCATAACCAATACCCGAGCTGAACACCACCAAAGAAGCAAGGCGGATTTTCAGGAATTGGGCATAATCACGGATTTTCTGCATAGGGAACTTGGCGCTTTTGGTTAACGGCAACGTCATCGAAACCATGGTTTAACGTCGGGCAACAGGTCGTTGATGTCGATAAAATTCCATCCACAACCAGAACAAAACACCGAAGGCAGCTGAGCTAAATACAATGTGTAGTGCTTGCGGTACAGCAGGCAGTGCAAACTGATTCAGTGCTACCCCAGTAAACACCTGGGCGCCGGTCAAAAGCAGTGCAAAAATACCATACTTATTCAGCTTTTGTGTAGGAAATACAGCATTTACACGATAGGTTAGATAAACGACAGCTGCCGTAGTGACCATCGAAAAAACCTTGTGTAGGGCGAATCCCGATCCCAAGGCCCTTAGCCATTCCTGTTTGCCAGCCATCGGCATCGCTTTAGCTGCAGCATCGATGGCTTCACGTACTTGGGCTCCCAAAACAATCTGTACAAACAACAAAATTCCTACGCCAATCACGAGGCGTTCAAAACCTTTGAGCACTGGCCCATCCACCGTCAAATATTGCGGTTGACTGAATGCCCGTGCTGCCAGCAACAAGGCCCCGATGGCCAATGCCAGTACTAAATGAATGGTGATGATGCCTTGATGCAAATTCGTCATTACAACAAAGGCACCTACCCCACCTTGTATAAGCACCAGCACCAAACAGGCCAGCGCCAAACGCCAAACAATTGGATTAGCCGTTTTAAATGCGCGATATGCAAAAACCAAGTGTAGAACAATGAAGAAGCCCGTTAAGACACCAAAGAGACGATTAAAATACTCTATCCATGTTTTGACAGCATTAAAAGTAGTATCAGCATAACCCCTATCCTTGTAAATCTGCTGGTAGTTCATAGGAAGTTCCGAAACATCAGTGGGTGGCACCCATTGATCAAAACATTTTGGCCAATCCGGACACCCCATCCCTGCTCCTGAGCTTCGGACGATGCCACCAATCGCTATCAATAAAAAAACCACCACGATAGTGGCAAAGCTGAACTTTTGGTACAACTGGGCACGACCGTAGTGGTTCGGGGAATTACCGCTCATAGACAAAGCGGCGCCTAAGCTTTTCTAAGGCCAAAGAAGTTGATGAGTCGGCTAAACAATACCCTGTCGGTTACCGAAGTTTTGGTAGGCGAGCCAGCTTGTTCAGGTACAGGTTTCACCCTACCCTGACGAAGCTCTTCAGGCAAGTCATCGTCTTTTACAGATTGCATGATAAAGTCCTCTGGTGCACCCGGAACACTATAATCATAGGGCCAGCGGTGTACGTGTGGAATATCTCCAGGCCAGTTGCCATGCATACGCTCTTCGATTGGTGCAGTCCACTCGAGTGTATTCGAGTTCCAAGGATTTTGTGGCGATTTTTTACCCCGCTTGATGCTGTAGTAGAAGTTCCAGATGAAAATCAACTGGGCAGCGGTTCCTAAAATGGCGGAGACAGAGATAAACTTATTCAGGTTACCCCATTCCTTCATCCACTCAAAACCAGTGAAGTTGTAATAACGACGTGGTACTCCATCCAAGCCCATGAAGTGCATCGGGAAAAACACCATATACACAGCAGCGAAGGTTAACCAAAAGTGGAGATACCCCAACTTTTCATTCATCAAGGTGCCGAACATGCGCGGATACCAGTGATATACGCCAGCCAACATACCGAACATGGCCGCCGAACCCATTACCAAGTGGAAGTGAGCTACAACAAAGTACGTGTCATGCAAGTTGATATCCAAGGCAGCGTTTCCGAGGTATAAACCAGTCAAACCGCCCGAAATGAAGAGCGATACCAGACCAATCGCGAACAACATACCCGGCGTAAACCGAATATTACCACGCCATAGGGTGGCTAAATAGTTGAAAGTCTTCACCGCCGAAGGAACGGCAATAATTAGCGTCAATATCATAAATACGTTACCAAGGAATGGATTCATACCTGTGATAAACATATGGTGACCCCAAACTACAAACGAAAGCACCGCAATAGCTATCAATGATCCAATCATTGCACGATAACCGAAAATCGGCTTGCGGGCATTGGTAGCAATTACCTCAGAAGCGATGCCCAAAGCCGGCATCAATACGATATACACTTCTGGGTGACCAAGGAACCAGAACAAGTGCTGGAACAAAATCGGACTACCCCCATTGCGGTTTAATACTTCACCCGCAATAAAGATGTCGCTGAGGTAAAAACTCGTGCCAAATGAACGGTCGAAAATCAGAAGTACTGCCGCGGCGAGCAATACAGGAAAAGACAATACACCCAGAATAGAAGTGGTCAAAAATGCCCAAATCGTCAATGGCAAACGGGTCATACGCATACCTACTGTGCGCATATTTAGAATCGTAGTGATGTAGTTCAACGCACCCATCATAGACGATGCAATGAAGAGCGTCATAGAAATCAACCACAACGTCATACCTAATCCTGAGCCCGGTATAGCTTGCGGCAAGGCACTTAATGGAGGATAAATCGTCCAACCCGCAGAAGCTGGACCACTTTCAACGAAAAGTGACGCCAACATGATAATGGATGAGCAGAAAAACAACCAATAGCTCAACATATTAAGGAATGGAGACGCCATATCGCGTGCTCCAATCTGTAATGGAATCAAAAGATTAGAAAATGTGCCACTCAAACCGGCTGTAAGCACGAAGAACACCATAAGTGTACCGTGCAGGGTAACCAATGCCAGATAGAAATTCGGATCCAAACGCCCGCCTTTACCCCAGTCACCCAAAAGGGTTTCTAACCAAGGGAAAGTGTTTTCCGGCCAGCCGAGCTGTAAACGAAAAAGCAAGGAAAGCAGTGCTGCAATGAAGGCCATAATCATACCTGTAATCAGGTATTGTTTGGCGATCATTTTATGATCCATCGAGAAGATGTACTTCGAAATGAACGTCTCTTTGTGGTGTTCGTGGTGCTGTTCTTGGGTGTGCGCCATAGCTGTATGTGCCTTTTATACTTAGTTCAGAGATGCGGTTTGTACTACTGGTTTTTTGAAATAGGTCTTCTGCTTGGCCAACCAGGCATCGTATTCGGCCTGTTCAACCACCACAAACTTCATTCGCATATTAAAGTGGGCTGCGCCACAAATTTTATTGCAGGCGAGCTCATAGTTGAAATTAAAATTACCGGTCGACCGACGCATTTGTTTGGTGGTAATGGTCGGCGTAAAGTAAAATTGGGTGGGCATACCTGGCACCACGTTCATCTGTACACGGAAATGCGGGAGAAAGGCGGAGTGAATTACATCACGTGCACGCAATCGCAACATGACAGGTTTGTTCACTACGAGATATACCTCAGGCACCAACAAATCATCGGTCGCATTTGAATCTTCCACGTCGATACCCATGTCGTTAGTAGCAGAAATGAGTTTGTAATTGTGATTGCCTAGTTCGCCATCGGCGCCAGTAAAACGTGCCTTCCAGCCAAACTGGTAAGCAAACAATTCAATGGTAGTTGCTTCTTCGTCCACCTCACCTTGGGTGATTTCGCGCCATACTTTGGTGCCATACAATACAAGTATCGTTAATACGGCCGCTGGTATAATCGTCCAAAGGAACTCTAATTTATTATTGTCGGCATAGAAGTAGGCTTTACGTCCTTTTCTGTGACGATAGATGAAGGAGTAAACAAAGAGGATAATGTGCGTGATAATAAAGACCGCAAAAGTGATCCAGAAGGTAATAGCCAACATATTGTCGATTAATACGCCGTGTAAGGAGGCCGCCTCTGGCAAAGTAAACTTCATGTACTTCAGGAAATTCCACCCCACAAACAAGAAGAAAACCACCATAAATACGATGAATAAAAATGCATTCACCGAGTTCCAGTTGAACAACTGTATGCCTTTGGCACGGTAAGATGCCGAAACAGTTCTACCCGCAACCAAAAGTGTGGTGCCCAATACAACTAACATCAACATTAACAAGATACTGTTCGAAAAACCACCGTCACTTGGGGCAGCGGCGGCACCACCTGCGGCAGTTGCGGCAGTGGCGGGAACAGCTTTTTCTTGTTCTTTAATGTACGCCAAAACCGACTTGATCTCTTCGTCGCTCCAGTCGTAAGCCGGCATGGCCACCTTATTCCATTTAGCAAATAAATCCACAGCATATTGATCACCGCTGGCGATCACCGCTTGAGAATTTTTCACCCATTTGAGCAACCAGGCCTCATCGCGTCTTTCGCTGATGCCCTTCAATGCCGGCCCCACGAGGTCCTGGTCAATTTTATGGCAGGCAGCACAATTGTTCGCATAAAGCTCAGCACCATCGGGTTGAGCCTGACTTGTATTGACCGTTAGTGCCAATACCGCCACCAGCAAGCCGCGGCTGATTGAGGACGAAGAAAACAGATTTCTGAATTTCATTGTATGCATAGTCGGTTAATTCCTTGATGAACAACAAAACTGATGAACCAAGGACAGAAACTATAACAAGTCTCATTGACAATGGTTTGGCAGAATTGCCGTAAAAAACACGCGCAAATATAGAAAAAAGTTGCCCTCGAAATG
>JBDNIH010000175.1:0-7074 GCA_041688385.1 Bacteroidia bacterium | reverse complement strand
TTGAAGCATGCGATCCATGGCCATTTGCAATTTGGTTTCACTTGCGGCATAACTGAGGCGTATACATTGTGGTATGCCAAAAGCTTCACCAGTTACCACGGCAACATGCGCTTCTTCGAGCAAGTAGGTTGCTAAATCATCAGCATTTTTGATAATTCCGCCGGCGTATTTTTTGCCGAAAAGGCTAGAAACATCTGGAAAAAAGTAAAAAGCACCGTCCGGTTGATTAGGTTCAACACCTGGCATGGCCTCGAGCCCTTTGAGTACTAAATCACGCCTTTTGCGGAAAGCAGCGTTCATGGCCGCTGTAGGTTTCATATCACCCAGCATGGCAGCAATAGCGGCACGCTGGCTGATACTAGAGGTGGCAGAAGTGAATTGCCCCTGTAACTTAATGCATGCTCTGGCAATTTCTAGTGGAGCAGCAATATAGCCCAAACGCCAACCGGTCATGGCAAATCCTTTGGATAGGCCGTTCACCACGACTGTTCTGTCGTGCATTTCGGGTAAAGAAGCTATGCTGTTGTGGTCGCCATTGTAGCGGATATGTTCGTAAATCTCGTCAGAGATCACTATGATATGAGGATATTTTCGCAACACAACGGCAAAACCTTCTAATTCTGCTTTAGTATAAACGGATCCGCTCGGGTTACAAGGAGAAGAGAATAGAAATACTTTGGTCCGCTTCGTGATAGCCCCTTCGAGCTGGTCGGGTGTTATTTTAAAATCCTGTGCAACTGTAGAAGGGATGCGTACACTTTTTCCTTCACTCAGCTGAATCATACTTTCGTAGCTCACCCAATAAGGTGTGGGTAGCAATACTTCATCGCCTGGGTTTAACAGACATAGAAGGACATTAATTATGGATTGTTTGGCACCAGTTGAAACCACAATTTGCTCCGGGCTGTAAAACAAACCATTGTCGCGTTCGAATTTTGTGGTAATGGCTTTACGTAGATCAGCATAGCCCGAAACAGGAGTGTAAAAGGAAAACCCATCGTCGATGGCTTTTTTTGCTGCTTCCCGGATATGTTCAGGGGTTTGAAAATCAGGTTCTCCCAGACTTAAATTGATAACATCTATACCCTTTTCGCTTAGTTCACGGCTACGTTGTGCCATGGCGAGGGTTTGAGATTCTTCCAGATGGAGGATACGGTCGGACAATAATCGCATAGTACGATTGATGGTGAAGCGTCGAAGTTAAAAGGTTTTTTTATGCCTTGCCATCGTTTTCGCTTTATCCTGCCACAATTCGCGCACATAACTTAACCAGCCGAGGATAAAGAGGAGTCCGCCAATAGGTGTGACAGGCCCTAACCAGCTGAGATTAACGCTATGTAAACCGCTGGTCGACAACGCATAAAGCGATCCGGAAAAAAGCAGTATGCCCGAAAACCAGTACAGAATTGTTCTAACATGAGCCTTGAGGGACAGTATAGCAAGCACATGAATAAATTGGTATAAAACTGCTGTTTTCCAAACCTCTAGCGAAGTTGAAGGGATGCGCTCTGCCAATGCATGTGCACCAAAAGCACCTGCTACTACGGCAAGGGCACCGAATATTGCTGAAATGAGCAATATTTTATGTTGAATTGAATTCGTCATTCTACCTTAATTTGGGTATTTCACAATTATTTAAGTCAGCTTCTTTTGAAGGTGCAAATGCTTTTGGTAAGTTTGAAGCATATTGCAGCTAAACCTATGAAGATGTTTCGTAATCAACCTGGCCTAAAACTGGTACTTCCCTTGGCCTTCCTTTTTGTGCTTACGGCCTGTATTAAGGACAAATATAAGCCAAAGAATTTCATGAAGCCCGATTGGGAGCAAGGATTTGGCGTTCCTGTGGCTACATTCAACGTTACTTTAAAAAATCTCATTACCGAAGATTCCACCTTAATTTTTAATCCAGATTCAAGTATAAAGATTGCTTTTGCCCAAGATTCACTTGCTGAACAGTCGGTATCTGACATTATTGACATACCTGCGCAGGCCCCCACTTCTCAAGACTTAAAGTTGGGCGTGATTGATATAGATAATTTTACGACCAATAGAGTTATTGCGTTGAGCGAACTGGTTGGTAATTTATCTGGCCCTACTGCTGCTGCCATTAATGCTGCCTCGGGTTTAACAGCCCCATTCCCTGCCATGCCTGAGCAAGCGGGTGGTACTTACCCTATGCCTGCCTTAACTGAATTTTCGATAGTTACTTTCGCAACGGGTAGTTTAGATTTTAATTTGGTCAATAACTATCCTACCCCGCTTGACTCGTTGGTTTTTGAATTAAAAAACACAGGCGGAGCTTCATTGGGTTTCGCTCGTTTTGGCAATGTTGCCATTGGAGCAACCCAATTACGTTCCATTCCACTTGCCGGTAAGGCAATGGATAACGACATTGAAATTACTATTGTAAAAATTTTATCGTCCGGTAATCCTATCCCATCACTAATCAGTCTTGCCAGTCAATTGAGTATTGCAGTGACAGGAAACAATCTCACGGTAATTGGAGGAGTAGTAAGGATACCGAGTCAAGATTTTGCAGCGGATACTACCGATGTTGATTTTGCTACAACCGATAACGAAGAATTATACACTATCGATTTAAAAGATGGACGTATTAATTTTAATTTCCAATCCTCAATATCAGAACCTATACGCATTACAGTGAGTATGCCTGGTATTTCCAAGAATAACATTCCAATTCGCGACTCTATCGATGTTGCTTCAAATGCTACAACTTCTTGGGTAATAGACCTGACCAACTCAACTATTGATTTGACGACCAATACGGCACAGCCCTATAATCAAATTCAAGTAATTGTACAGGCAAAGTTGATTTCATCTGGGACCCTTAAGCCGATTGACTCATCGAATGCCATTAACGTAAGTTATGGCTTTCAGAATATCGATTTTTCTTACATAGAAGGTTATTTTGGACAAAAGAACATTGTGATTGATCCAGGTAAGCTTGAACTTGATCTTGCTTTTTTAAGAGAATTGGGTGGTGACTTCCTTTTCGCCAATCCAGATGTTAAGTTGAAAATTTCGAACTCTATTGGTGCACCAATTCGTTTAGGATTGAACATGCGCGGAATTTCAGTAGCCAATGGCAATGTAGACTTAAACGCAACGCCCAGTCTTCTGCCGTTTCCCACTATACCAAATACTTCCGCTAATGGTATTGTGAGTTTCAATAATACCAATAGTCAGATTGCCCAACTGGTGTCTTTGCCTCCAGATACAATAACTTATGGCGGTAATGTACTCTTGAACCCAGCTGGAAATGTAGGCTCGAACTTTTTAACGGATAACAGTAAAATCAGGATTGATATGGAGATGGAGTTGCCGCTCGAGTTGAGTGCCGGTAACCTTCGTTTTGCAGATACCTCAGATTTTGACGGCGCTGGCACCTTTGGTGAATCGGATGGTTCAGGATTACAAATTGTGGGTGCAAAACTCGTCTTACAAAATACAAACAGGTTCCCATTTGATATTAACCTTGACTTGACGTGGCTAGATTCAACTGGGACACAGGTTTACAGTACTACTGTGCCATTTGTGCAGGCAGCCCCTGTAGATGCGAATGGCCGTGTAAACCTTGCAACCCGAAACACAGCAACGGTTGATTTAAATGCAGCCGCTATACAGAATTTGAAAAATGCCAAAAGGATGGCATTGACTTTCCGGATGAATACAGGCAATGGCGGTACAACCGTTGCAAAGCTGTATACCGATTATAGTCTGGCGATTCGTATTCTCATTGAAGCTAAAGTTAAAGGCCTGCTCTAAGCACCGAAATTATCTATGAAACGTATTTATTCCCTGTTTTTCGCTTTACTTCTGGCTGGACCAGCACTAGCACAGTTTAATCTAGGCTTACACCAGTTTACGGGTGTTCCGCAATCTACTTTTACCAACCCGGCTATCATGCCGCAAGCCAAATTCTTTATAGGCTTGCCGGTGGTGAACTCCTTCTACGTCAATTACTACAACCCTTCCTTCGTTATGGATGATATCATTCGTGAAGTTGGAGACAGCTCCATGCTCGATTTTAGTAAGTTGTACGAAGATCGCGCTGGTAAGACTTTTTCTTTCAACGTTGAACAGCAGTCCGATTTGTTCCATCTCGGTTTTCGAATGGGGCGGAAAAACTTTTTGAGTTTTGGCGCCTATCAAGTTTTACAAACGAGTTACCGTCTGCCTGTAGATTTGTTGCGTTTGGTTCAAAACGGAAGTTTAGACCCGTACTTCAGAGAAAATCCGGTTAGTTTGAATGATATCGATATCAACGTAAAAGCCTATGTGGCGTACCATATCGGCTATGCTCGCGAAATCAACAGTAAATTATCGGTTGGCGGTCGCTTTAAATATTTGAGTGGTATTGCAGGCGGACAAGTAGAATATGCCCAAGGTGGAATCAACTGGCAGACCGATAGTTTGGTTGTGACCAATAACTTCCGATACAACGCCTCGAACTTAAATACGTTGGGAGGAGGAGGAAATCTAGATATTGGTGGATTGGCGTTTTCGACCGGCAACAATGGTATGGCATTTGATTTTGGTTTAGCTTATAAAGTAACCAAACGACTTATGATCACGGCCAGTGTCACCGATATGGGAAGTATCCGCTGGGCCAATGACCTAACAAGTATCGTTTCGGATAGCTCGAGTTATACGTACAGTGGTGGGACAATTAATGTAGGGGAAAACGATAATGGGGATCCTTTTTCAGGTGTAATTGACTCATTATCGAATGCCTTTAAATTTGACCGGGTTGAACCTGGCAAAGAGTTTACTACGCAATTGAACTCCCGTTATTTGGTGAGTGCCAGCTACGAGTTTTTGAAAGGAAACCAAGTGGGGGTTATGTTTTCTGGCAACCGTTACAACGAAGAGTTTTATCCTGCATTTACCGCATTTTATCAATCAAAGATTTGGAATTTACTGTTCTTGAGAGCAAATTATACTGTTTCTCCAGGGTCATTTGATAATTTGGGAGGTGCGCTTGCTGTGAAACTTGGTCCGGTACAATTGTACACTGTTGCAGATAATTTGCTCGCATTAGGCAACCAAGGCAATGTGAGTACATTTAATGTACGCCTCGGCTTGAATATTTTGTTTGGCATGCGTGGCTACAAGGACAAATCACCTGCCAGCGAAGACGTCGAATCGTTTGACGACAATTAAGTTTACCACCGAATAGCTTTCTGGCCATTTTTGCTCAGATAAGCATTCGTTTTAGAAAAATGTTTGCAGCCAAAAAAGCCTTTATAGGCCGATAATGGTGACGGATGAGCCGCTTTAAGCACGAGGTGTTTACCTTGATCGATTAAAGCGGCTTTTTTGTGTGCAAAATTGCCCCAGAGTAAAAAAACGAGCCCTGAGCGTTCTGTCGAAAGCATGTGGATGATTTGGTCAGTAAAATTTGCCCAGCCATAATTGCGATGAGATCCAGGCTCGTTTGCGCTAACAGTTAAAATTGTATTGAGTAATAAAACGCCCTGCTCGGCCCAGTATTGCAGATTGCCACTAGCAGGTATGGTAGACTTAAGGTCACTTTGTATTTCCTTAAATATGTTCCTAAGGGACGGAGGGATAGCCAGGCCATCAGGCACTGAAAAGGATAAACCATGCGCTTGACCAAGGTTATGATAAGGATCTTGACCTAAGATAATAACCCGGACGTTTTCAAAGAAGCAGCTGTTTAACGCATTAAAAACCAAATTGTTATCCGGTAAAATTGATGCACCACTGGCTTTTTCCTGCCTAAGTTTTAATTGAAGGTTTTTGAAATACGTCTTACTGAATTCGTTTTGCAAACGTTCCGACCAGCTATCCTCTAAGAGAAAATCATCCATTTTAAAAAGGAGTATCTTCATTTAAGTTATTCATTTTCGAAGGTAGAATCTTTACGTTGGGCGTGTTTTCTCCGAAATAGTCTCCGCCTCCCGCGCCATAAGGTACGCCGGTTTGGAAATTAGCAAAATCTGTATCAGGATTCACAAACTTGGCATACTTGCTAACGAACTTCAGATTTACTTCACCTGTCTGTCCATTCCGGTGTTTGGCAATCAAAATTTGGGAATAACCTTCAAATTGGGATTCGCCAGCGGGTGCTTCCAGTTTGTAATAGTCAGGGCGGTATATGAACATAACCATATCCGCATCCTGCTCAATGGACCCAGATTCCCGTAAATCCGAAAGTTGCGGCTTTTTATCGCCGCCTCGCTGTTCAACCGCACGGCTGAGCTGCGATAGTGCAAGTACAGGTACGCCGAGCTCTTTGGCAAGTGCCTTAAGTCCACGAGAAATGCTGGCGATAACTTGCTCTCGGTTACCATTGGCACCGGCTTCAGGTCCTCCGCTCATTAACTGTAAATAGTCAATGATGATCATTTGTATATCGTGATGCGCTTTAAGTCGGCGACATTTTGCCCTCAACTCAAATAAGGTAAGTTGGGGGGTGTCGTCAATGAAAAGGGGTGCATCCGATAATTTTTTGATGCGGGTGGTGAGTTGTTGCCATTCGTGATCGGCAAGTGTGCCTTTTTTGAGCTTTTCAGCCTCGATTTCTGCTTCGCCCGACAGCAAACGATTTACTAGCTCGATGGATGACATCTCTAAAGAGAAAAAGGCGACGCCTTTTTTATAATCTACCGCTGCATTTCTGGCCAAACTCAATACGAAGGCTGTTTTACCCATGGCCGGTCTGGCGGCGATGATGTTGAGGGTTGATTTTTGCCAGCCATTGGTTATGCGGTCTAAATCCGTGAATCCAGAAGGGATTCCTGACAGGCCATCTTCTTGTTTACTAATTGCCTCAATTTCTTTGATAGCTTTGTAGACGAGTGAGCTCATATTTTCGCTGTTTCGGCGAATATTTTGCTCTGCAACAGAGAATAACTCGGTTTCTGCACGATCTAGCAATTCGAAGACGTCTGTGGTTTCCTCAAAAGCATTTTTGGTGACATCGCTAGAGATGCGAATGAGTTCACGTAAAATGTATTTCTCGAGTATGATTCGAGCGTGGAACTCAACGTTGGCTGCAGAGGCCACCCTGTTGGTGAGTTCCGAGAT
>JBDNIH010000174.1:0-10678 GCA_041688385.1 Bacteroidia bacterium | reverse complement strand
TGGTTGGCCATTGCACCAGGAGGCAACTTTAATACGCCTACAGTTACGTTGCCCGCAGGAAGTGACACTTCCCTCCTATTAACCTATACCGCCATTGATGCCCTTTTGGCGAGTCTAAACTTCAACATTGGCGACAGCGTATATCTCGACTGGACCATTCGTGCAACCGCAGGTGCTACCACTCAGTTAGCTACGCAAATACGGCGAATTACCCTCTTCAGGGGCGGATTAGGAACACAAATAACAGATACCCTGTCGGCATTTGCTTTACTCAGCCCAGCTACCAACACCACGCTTTCAATTCAAGGTGCCCCAACTCAAACCGCAAATTTAAGCTGGCAAGCATCAGCCGCCTCTTTAAATGCGGCTACGACCAGCTATACCTGGCTCTTAGATGTGCCGACAGGTAATTTTTCTTCTCCTGTACTGGCTATTTCTGCTGGTAATGCCACAAGTTTAAGTTTGATCTTTGGTGCAATCGCAGATAGTCTAACCGCCAAAGGCGTCGCTGTTGGCAGTAGTTTCGTAGGTAAATGGACTATCCGTGCGTCGAGCGATACCCTCCTCCGTTTTGCCAATGTTCCTTTTAATATCACCCTAACCCGTGGTGTTATGACATCTGTCGCAGAAAACACTTTGAGTAGCGCTATTGCCATCTATCCAAATCCAGCTTCTGATTTCCTGACTATTCAGCTCCCCGCTGCTTTGCAGAATGAATTACAAATCTCTATTATAAATTCAACTGGGCAAGAAATTAGCCGGTACACTTCCTTACCAGCAGCGGATGGCATTCAAATCAAAGTTGATGCGCTTGCCAATGGTTTGTATTTCGTCAAAGTTCAATCGAATACGGACATGGCAATCAAAAGGTTGCTCATACAGCGTTAAATAGACACAACTCTCCACACTTTAGCCTAACCTTAATTTAAGGAAGATTTAAACACTTATTAGCACTATGGAAACGTCCGGTAACCTACCGGGCGTTTTTTGTTTCTTGCAAATCCCTTCCTAAGCCTTGTGACAAGGACAAGGTTCTTAGATGGCTTTTCATTTGTAGCACACGCGTTTAGACTATTCTGCATAAAAGGCGCGCATTTTCTATCGGCATGACTAGCCTAAGCGTGCACTTGACGCGTTCGCCTTGCCCATTTTAGGCGTAAAAGTACGCGACAGGCACACTGGATTTAGTACTCCTAGCCTCTTTACCCAGCACCACTAGACCCACAAGTAAATTATTTATGTAAGGGATTCTTTTTATTCATAGACATATACCCTGCTCATTTCTTGCGAAATTGCTCTAACAATTCGTAGCTTGACAGCAAGCGCAACTTTTCATAATTATGGTCAGAAAAACCACACTCATCTATCTACTTCTCGGCATTGGCTGGATAGTGGTGAGCGACCTGCTTTTAGGTGATTGGTGGGGGGCAGATCCCGAAAAACAAAAAGAAATTTTAATCAATATAGGAAAAGGTATATTGTACGTATCTGTTACCTCAAGCCTACTTTTTATATACTTAAGCGCTCAATTACGAAAGCGAGAACAAAAAAAAGAACAATTCCTGCATTTGTTCAAAGACCACCCAAATCCGATGCTTGTTTGCGGCAAAAATGGTCTTCTAGAAGCCGTAAATCCGGCAGCGGCCAAACTTTATGGTTACAGCGAGACAGAACTCTTAACCATCAATTATCATGAGCTCAGCAATGGTAGTGTGTTATCTGAAACAGCAAATGGCACCATCCAGCAACATAAAAATAAACAAGGTGCTCATATAGCCGTACGCGGATATTTTAAAACCACCCACTTTTATGGAGCTTCCTCCAGTTGGCTTATCGTATTAATCGATACGACGGAAGAAGAGCGTATTCGTTCACAAAATGCAAGCTTAAATAAAGAAGTAAAACTCCAAGAGAGTTACCTCTATTCCTTCATCGAAGCGCAATCCACTTTCCTTATACGCATTGACGTACAAGGCAAATTTTTATTCCGAAATAAAGCATTTTTAAGCCTCTTTGGTCAATCTATTGGCATGCAGCTGCCTCAATATTTACCTGAGTTACTCCAAACTTCTGAGCACAAAAAATTAAACACCTTGCTCGCTAAATGTACCGAATCGCCAGGTAAAAATTATACGATTTTACTGCAGATGAGTTTGGCCCAAACCCTTAATCGTACAACCGAGTGGGAATTTTTAGCCATTCAAGATGAAAACGGAGTAATCACCGAGATTCAGGGCATAGGCAGGGATGTTACGGACAAATTGCAGTATCTCGAACAACTTTCCGCCTACAAGGAACAACTCGAAAGTATCTTACGCACTTTAAACGACGTAGTATGGTCGATAGATGCCGATTCAATGAAAATACGTTACCTCAACGCGGCATCTAAACAACTCTACGGCCGTGGGCCCGAAGAGTTTTACGATAATGGTTCGCTTTGGTTACAAATCGTTTTAACAGAAGATCGCGAAAGGGTATTGCAACACACCGAAAAAGTCAAACTTTCAGGGTCTGGAGAAATTCAGTATCGAATAAAGCGCCCTGACGGCAGTATTCGTCATATCCGAGATCGGTCGGTTTTGGTTTACGACGAAAAAGGCAAACCGCGCACCATCAATGGCATTGCAACAGATATCACAGCATTAGTTTCGAGTCTGGAGGATGTAAAAAAGGTGAACGATCAGGTCAAAACCCTACTAGAAACAATGACCGACGCTTTTTTCTCGCTTGACGAAAACTTACGTTTTAATGAAGTAAATACGTCTTTTGAAAAACTCTTGGGGAAGAACAGATCAGAATTAAAAGGCAGTAGTTTCGAGAGTTGTTTCAGTGAATCCGGTTTGCTTATTTATGTCCCCCTTTTCGACGCCTGTCTCCGCTCCAATCAGCTTCAAGAAAAGAACGTATTTGATCAACACTTGCACAAGTGGTTTTCACTCTCGGTTTACCCCGTGCCGGGTGGTCTAGCGGTATTTATTAGCGACCAAACAGACAATCATCTCCTTCAAGAGGCACTCGTAAATGAGCAAAGAAATTTGGAAGGCCTGATAAATAATACCTCAGATTATATTTGGTCCGTAGACAGGAATTTGCGTCTTATTACAGGAAATGATGCTTTTAAGGCACATTTCAAGTCATTATTTGGCATTGAAGCCTTGCCGGGGGAGGCTATTTTACCTGAAAATCAGCCCATTCCGGATACGAACGACTGGCAGCAACGCTATAATAGAGCTTTAAAAGGGGAGTCGTTTATAAGTGTTCAATCTCGTGAATTTGGCCATAAAACTTATTACAACGAAATCAGCTTTTACCCAATTCGTAATGCAAATGGCGCGGTGAGCAGCATTGGCTGTTTTGGAAAAGATATAACAGACCGCAAAGAGAAGGAAATGAAAATTAAGGAGCAGAATGAACAATTGCGGGAGATTGCCTGGATAGAATCACACAAACTCCGCGCTCCCCTTGCGAATATGATGGCTATTATTGAATTATTGAATTTGCAGCCCTCCGACATAGAGTATAGGGAACTAAGGGAGAAACTCTCCTATTCATGCTATGAGCTGGATAGCTTAATCCGTGAAGTGGTAAATAAATCAAATGCACTAAGTTATTTCGCAAAAAAATAGGTCTTTTCGCCAAGCAAAAGAATTGAATTAGGTAGGGCTGAAAAAGCTTTTTAAATTAACCTGTACATTTTTACGCTATGATACATTGCTGCTGGAAATTATGCTTACTCTTTGTATTGATGTACACTAGCAGTTTGGCCAACACAGATAGTTTAGCACAAAGGCTATGGCAAAATCCAGATGACACAACTTGTGTTCAGCTCTACCTAAAGCTCACTTGAGCGTATAAGGATTCCTCGCCAGAAAAATCAGAAGGGCTGATTCAAAAAGCCAAAAAATTTGCCGAAACCAGTGCATATACCGTTGGCTAGGCGAAAGCCCATTATTACCAGGCCATTCTTCATTATCTAAAAGGCGCCTATGTGGAAGCAAGCACAGAAAGTGAAATTGCCCGGCCGTTGTATGTGCATGAAAAGTCTGATTATGGCTTAGCCAGCTTGTTGAAGCTACTTGGTTTAATCCAGCTGCAGCAAGCCTATTTCCCGGAAGCCTTAAAAAGTTTTCAAGAAGTGTATTGTATCGGCAAAAAGAACTCGGATTTGTACAGCCTCTCAAATGCTATTAATAATATGGCCATTATTTACGAACGCACAAGTGATTTTCCGGCTGCGCTCCAAGCCAATCTAACGGCCCTTGAAATCAGAAAAAGAATAAATGATCCATTGTTTATCGCCGAATCTTATCTAGAAATAGGCGTTACCTATTATAAGCTCGAAAAATAGGACTCCGCGCGGTACTACTTCATGGAAGCCAAAACGCTATTCGAAATAAAAAACAATATACGCTCCCTGGCCAGCGTATACAACAGCCTCGGCACTATTGGATTAGACCAAAAACAATACGGGGTGGCTTTACACTATTTCAAAAAAGCTGAAGCGCTTTTAGCACCACGCGACGATAAACACCTGTATGTTCCTATTCTGGTAAATTTAGGCCAAGCTCAATTTCAATTGAGCCAGCCAATTGCTGCCGAGAAAACTTTGTCGCATTGAAAAGCAGAAGCTGAAGCCCTGCACGATTACCGAAATTTAGCTTATGCATTTGATTGGCTCAGCCAGCTGAACGAAAAGAAAGGCAACTACCGACTAGCACTTGATTTTGAACGAAAACGGCTTGCCGCCATTGACCGTATTAATAGGCGAAGAAAAAAGCAAACGGCTTTGCCCCAGAAGCTAAGGTGGATGACCTAGGCATGACGAATATGAAAACCCGATTACAGGCCGCTGATGGCACTGTTCGCTTTTTAAAAATGAAGATGGCGAGATGCGTGCAGAAATAAAACGGGGAGTAATATCCCTATCAAAGGCAATGTAATAATTAAAAGCAGCCTTTGACACCTAAGCGAAATAACAAGAATTATGTAACTGAAATTAAACTTCAAATAAAAAAAGACTGTTAGCTTTCCATCGTAATGAAACCACAGGAAATCCTCGTTGAAGATTATTTCAGCCGCTTTGAACCGCTGGTGGAAATTACATTGTCTGAATTGGAGGAAATTTTACCTGAAGAAACACTTACGCTTTTCGAGGACACCCAGCTCAGAGCCGGTTATTGTAGTCAATGTAAACGTAAACACACTGCCTTGGTGCCGATTAAACAACTATTTATTGACCAAAGCGGTGATCTGCATCTCGAAGGTTCATGCAAAAAATGCCATGGCTCGGCCTATGCTTGGTTTAGCCTGGAAGAACAACCCGAATTAGCACAGCTGGCGTTAAGTCTAGCTAGACGAAAAATCGGCTGGAATTCTTACGGAGATGAATAAGCTTATTTAGCCCGCAGTTCCAGGTCGATTAAAATATTCAAATAGTTATTGTAAGCATCATAGGCCGAGGGGAAAGGACTAAAATGATGGCGTTCACCCCTTTCTTCAAAACGAGGCGTCATATAAAAAAAGTGATCGGTAGATTGTAGCCGCCGCCAATCAAGTAACAACGTGTCGTCCTTTTTAGCATATATCCTCGCGGCTAAATCATAAAGTCGATTAATCGCTTCCTGTTGAATGTTGCTTCCTGTAAAATAGCCTAAGTCGTAACTTGGGTACGACCAACTCACCGGATAAGGCACATCGTATTTACCCACCGGGGCGTATTTTTTAAAGACAGCATCGGGCGTGGCAAAATCAAAGCCGGGTATGGATAAAATAGCTTTCGGCAGTCCTCTGAAAAACTCAAAAATACCCGTTGCAGCTTTTTTGTGCTCCCCGATGGTCTCATAATCCATAAACAGATTAATGGTATCCGGCACTTCTTTGAGATCAAGTATTTTATGTGCAAACTTCTCGGGCGTGAGCGGCTGACCAGGATGACCGGGTTCTGCAAACCAACGGGTTATTTCGGCGGTGAGGCTTGAGTTTTTTGGTAAACAGACCGTTTTATTGTGCAATGGGCTTTTATAGACGTGGTTGGGACTTTTATCACCCAACAATTTTTCGGTAGATGGCACCAATAATTGGGTATAACCCAAATACACCAATTCATTGACCATATCATTGCTAAAAAGCAACTCAGTATTTCGGAAAGTTTTGGGCTTGTACCCAAACAATCTTTTGATTTGGGCTTCCTGTATTTTTACCTGTTCACCAAATTCTTGACGATTATACACGGAAGCTAAGCTGTGGCAAGATGTCTCTGCTATCCATTCTACCTGCCCTGTTTTGGTCAACGCCTTAAAACTTTCAATAACATCTGGCCGATAAACTTCTAATTGATCGAGTGTTGTCCCCGTTATGGAAAAGGCGATTGAAAACTGCTTTTTGTAGGTGTGAATCAACTCCAGCATGAGCTGGTTAGCCGGGATGTAACAATTATCGGCTACTTGATTGATGAACCGTTTGTTCGAAGTTTCATCGAAATAATTGTGGTCGTTTCCAATTTGCGTAAAATCATATGGACACGTCCGATAAGGTTGGTGTAGCTGGAAGTAAAGACAAATGCTGGGCATGACCTAATGTACTAAAAAGTCTCTATAAACCCTGACTACCCGCAATGCAGCATCGTCCCATTTCATTTCATTCAGTTGTTCGCCTATTTCTCCGGCTACCAGTTTACGGTAATTATCATCTTGCAACAGATGTACAATTTCCCTAGCAAAAGTATCGGTATCGTAATAATCGGCCTTGATGGCTTGTTTTAAAATTTCGGCTACACCCGATTGTTTGGAGATGACGCAAGGCACACCAAACTGAGCTGCTTCCAAAGCTGTTAAGCCAAACGGTTCAGATACGGATGGCATAAAATACACATCCGCAACGGCCAAAAGTTGCTCCACTTTTTCTCGGTTGATAAATCCGGTAAACAGGAAATTCCTACTCAAACCTTTATAGGCAGTCCAGTCAATCATTTCCTTCATTTTATCGCCTGTTCCTGCAATTACAAATTTAACATCGGGGTATTGGCGAATCACCTTTTCGGCTGTCTCGAGTAAATAAAAAGGCCCCTTCTGATGGGTAAGCCTCCCAATAAAGGCGACAATTTTTTCAGGAATATGATGTTCATGCCTAAATACTGGCTGTGGATCAATGCCATTGTGAATAGCAACTATTTTGGCTTCATGTATGCCGTAGTGTTTCTGAACCGTTTGTTTGGTGTATTCACTCACGGCAATAACCATATCTGCCATTTGCAAACCCAATCGTTCTACAAAATACATGGTGTTGCGCGCATCTTTACCAGCCCGATCGGTTTCTAAGGCATGTACGTGTACTACCAACGGTTTGCCCGTCTTCTTTTTTAGCCTTACACCTGCCAAATAGGTCAGCCAGTCGTGGGCATGAATTAGGTCGAAATCAAAATTATCTTCATACATCGCCACGACAGCCTCTGCATAGGCCGAAACTTTTTGCAGGAGTCGGGCGCCATACACTTCCTTATCATCCATCAAATCAGCAATGGAAAGATGTTCTAAACCAGGTTGCGAAAGATAACCGGCACGAATAGCATCGGCGGCCATAGCACTTATTTGGTAGTATTCGAGTTCAGGCAAACCACCTTCCAACCTACTTAGTTCAGGTCGTGTGATTTGTATGCTTTTGTCCATATGGTTCAACCCAACCAATGTAACCCCCTCTAAAACAGAAGCGTCTATGGTGCGCGGCACAACAAATGTAAGATTTACGAAAGTGCGCAAGGCACGTGCAAGTCCGTAACAAGCCACGCCTAAACCACCGCTATGCACCGGTGGAAATTCCCAGCCCAACATCAAAATTCGTTTTTCGGAAAATGCTTTTAAGCTTGACGACATAGCGTGAATTTGGTAATTAAAGCTGCAATCAGGTTCTTCCCTGAAAAGATTAACAAATTAGTTATTTCATCGAAATATGCAGCAGTTCGCGTCTTTTTGTACAACAAATTAGCATGCTAGACATTAGGTTTCTATTTTTGTCGCCCAAAGCATTCAGCCCCATGATATTAACTGATCAACGGATACTCGACGAAATTGAAAAAGGCAGCATTCTAATTGAACCTTTTCGTCGTGAAGACCTCGGAACAAATTCCTATGATGTGCATCTGGGCCGTTATTTGGCCATTTATCGCAACCTTATCTTAGATGCACGTACGGATAATCCGATTGATGAAGTCATTATCCCGGTTGAAGGTTACGTATTACAACCAGGTACTTTATACCTCGGAGTAACCGAAGAGTACACAGAAACACACGAGCATGTTCCTTTTCTTGAAGGCAAATCATCTGTAGGGCGTTTAGGTATCGACATACATGCCACAGCAGGTAAAGGTGATGTAGGTTTTTGTAATACTTGGACACTCGAGATATCGTGCACGCAAGCCGTGCGGATATATGCGGGCATGCCGATTGGCCAATTAATTTATTTCGCTGTCGAAGGCGATATCATCAACAAATACAACACAAAAAAAAATGCCAAGTACAACGTGCGTACGGTTAAACCAGTTGCTTCACAAATGTGGCGCAATAACTTTTAAGTTTACGTTTTGAGCACGATGCCCCCGCCACCTTGGGCGGTGGGCAGGATAACCAAATCGGAAATATTCACGTGTGCTGGTCGGTTGACCATAAAAAGCAGGGCATCGGCAATGTCCTTAGCCTGTAACGGCTGAAATCCGGCATATACCTGAGCTGCGCGGTTGGTGTCGCCTTTAAAACGTACCACAGAAAATTCTGTTTCTGTAAATCCTGGTGCAATGGTGCTCACCCGTATGCCATACGGATTGAGTTCCATCCGCATGCCTTTAGCAATGGCTTCTACAGCATGTTTGGTGGCGCAGTAAACGTTGCCATTGGGGTAAACGTCTTTTCCAGCGGTGGAACTCAAGTGAACGATTTGCCCGGCTATCTTTCGTGCGATCATCCATTGACTCACCAATCGACTTACCGTCAGTAATCCCTTTACGTTGGTATCGATCATTGTATCCCAGTCGTTGGGATCACCCGCATGTATCGGGTCGAAGGCTTGCGAAAGGCCGGCGTTGTTCACCAGTAAATCAATGTTTTTCCAAGAATCAGGTAGGGATTCGAGTGCCTGGGTAGTTGCCTCCCGATCGCGTATATCGAAGTGTAAGGTTTTAACCGTGACCGACAAACGGGAAGCCAGCATTTCAAGTCTTTCTTCGCGGCGACCAGTAAGAATCAGCGACCATCCTTCGCTAGCCAATGCTTCTGCCATAGCCTCGCCTATACCAGCTGTGGCCCCTGTGATGAGTGCTATACGTTGCATTATTCGAAGTTAAAGGAAATCATAATCGTCCGTGCACGAAGTCCTTCTATCGGATTGCTATACACATGGCTTTCTGGTACAAGCACATTGCGTATGCCTTGTGCCAATTTGATTTCGGGCGAGAACTTAAAATAAGGGAGATAAAAATCAAAACCGAATCCGATTTCGTAGGAGATATCGTTGCGGATTATTTTTACCCTTTGCACATCTTCTACAACCTTCTCCTGAGAAGCCATATCAATAGAGTATTTAAATCCGCCAATGGCATACATCCGAAAATTATCGATGCGGTCGCTGCGGAATTTTAATAACAGAGGTATGTCAACGTTGGCGATCTGCAGACTTCGGCGAATATCGTTGAGTGGGTTCACGAAGCTATATTGAATATTTCGCTGCGAGAACATCAAAGTGGGCGTAAAACGTAAGGTTGCATGCTCCGCCAACCGTAAATCTGAGATAATACCCAATTGAAAACCTGGCCCCCAGCTGGGCGCCATATAAGTCATGGTATCGTTCAGCAAATAACGCGCTGCATTGGGCTGCAGATGAAAGGTACTGGAGTTGTATCCGACTAAAAAGCCAAAATGTATGGTTTTATCGTCGTAATAAGGATTGTTGCGCTGAGCCAATAATTGGTTAGAGGCCATCAGCCCCAACAACAGTACTAAGCCCGCGCTTTTTCGCCTACATAAATTGAGCATATCCCGAAAGTTAAGCGTTTCTCTTTCAATTTTTCAAATCCCGTGCTTTGCATATGTTTTAAAAAGGCCTCGCCTTCCGGAAATGCCTGAACCGATTCGGGCAAATAGGTATATGCAGTTTGATCTTTCGACACCATACGACCAATAACAGGAAGTATAAAACGGAAATAGAAGTTGTAGAATTGTTTTACAGGAAATTTAGCTGGCCGGCTGAACTCCAGCACCACCAATTTAGCCCCTGGGCGTAATACCCGGTGTATATCGCCGAGGCCTTTATCCAGATTTTCGAAGTTGCGGACGCCGAAGGCTACCGTAGCTGCGTCGAAGCTGTTATTTGAAAAAGGCAATCGCTCAGAGTCACCCAAAACGAGTTCAATTTTATCCTCGAGTCCTTTATTTTTAAGTTTAATGCGTCCCATATCCAGCATACCCGCCGAAATATCCACACCAATTACTTTATCGGGATGTAGACTTAAAGCCTCGATGGCAAAGTCGGCAGTGCCTGTAGCTAAATCGAGTATATGTTTGGGTTTGTCGGCTTTTAGCAGTTTTATTGCCTTTTTCCGCCAAATAACATCTATGCCTAAGGATAAAACACGGTTTAATAAATCGTAACGCCCCGAAATATTATCGAACATGGTAGCGACCTGTTGCTTTTT
>JBDNIH010000173.1:0-28115 GCA_041688385.1 Bacteroidia bacterium | reverse complement strand
CCTGCAACCGCCAACAAACTTAAAATTATGAGCAAAAACCAACGCATATTTTTTCTATTCAGACTACAAAAATAGAAGGGAGAACGAAAGCACGCTGATTTTCTATACACGGAGACCAAACTAAAAGTAAAAACAAGGCTGATATCACGAATTTACGTTAAGATTAAATATTAGGGCCACAGGAACTTAATTTTCGCAACTTCACTTTTGAATATTCCATTCATTTTATGCATTTACTATACAATTACCTTAAAGGCTATTGGAAGCTAGTCATACTCGCCCTCATACTCGCTGCTATAAATCAAATTTTCTCATTACTTGATCCTTGGATTTTCCAAAAAGTCATTGACCAATACGTCATTACCAAAGAGAAAAACTTATTGGTAAACCTTACCTCAGAGGATTTTATCAAAGGTGCGGGCTTACTTATACTTGCAGCCATGGGCGTGGCTATGATAAGTCGAATCGCAAAAAACTTCCAAGACTATTATGTCAATGTAATTACCCAAAAGTTGGGCGCACAAATGTATTCTGATGGACTAAGCCATTCCCTTGACTTGCCTTATCAGGTTTTTGAAGACCAACGTAGTGGCGAAACCCTTGGTATTCTCCAGAAAGTGAGAAGTGACGTTGAAAAATTGGTTTCAGCCTTAATAAACATACTTTTCACCTCTGTGGTTGGTATTGGCTTTGTAATGGTATATGCCTACAATGTGTATTGGGCGATTGCTCCAGTTTATTTTGCAGCTGTACCCATACTCGCCATTCTCAGCTCGGTGTTGAGTAAAAGAATCAAAAAAATCCAAAAAAGTATCGTTGGGGAAACCACAGCACTTGCAGGGTCAACTACTGAGTCTTTGCGAAATATTGAGTTGGTGAAAAGCTTAGGATTGGCGCAACAAGAAACAAAACGATTAAATAGCATTACTGACAAAATCCTCGGCTTAGAACTGCGCAAAGTAAAATTCATCCGGAGCCTTTCCTTCATCCAAGGCACTTTTGTGAACCTAATGCGCAACGGTATTCTAATGATGATGCTGTATTTAATTTTTGCTGATAAGATTTCTGTTGGACAGTTTTTCTCGCTTTTCATTTACAGCTTTTTCATCTTCGGTCCATTACAAGAGTTAGGTAACATTATTAACACATATCGTGAAGCAGAGGTATCGCTCAGTAATTTTGAAAAGATACTCAGTACCCCTAAAGAAGAAAAGCCAACGCAACCCAAACAAATAGGTGAGCTTGGTTCCTTACATTTTGACAACGTAAGTTTTCAGCACCAGTCTGCTCGCATGCCCGCGCTTGAAAATATTAGTTTTGATGTAAGCTTAGGTGAGACTATCGCCTTTGTAGGTCCTTCCGGGTCGGGCAAAACCACTTTGGTGAAATTATTGGTAGGGCTATATAAAACTGGAAGTGGTGAGGTGTATTATAATAAAACCGCTGCCAGAGACATTGACCTAGATGAACTGCGCAAAAACATCGGATTTGTAACCCAAGACACCCAATTGTTTGCTGGAAGCATACGTGAGAACCTCCTTTTTGCTGCCCCATGGGCAACCGATGAAGCTTGTTTAGACGTACTTGAAAAAGCAGCATGTCAGAACTTGATGGCACGCGCTGATAAAGGTCTTGATTCGGTAATTGGCGAAGGGGGTGTAAAAGTCTCTGGAGGCGAAAAACAACGGTTGTCGATTGCAAGGGCATTGTTGCGCCAGCCACGTTTGATGGTATTTGACGAAGCTACCTCTTCCTTAGATTCTATAACCGAGGAAGAAATTAGTAAAACGATACGCTCATTATCTAATAATGAGCATCACATCACCGTGCTTATCGCCCATCGATTAAGTACCGTCATGCACGCCGACCGTATCTATGTACTCGAAAAGGGAAAATTAATTGAGACCGGCAAACATGCCGACTTAATCGAGCAAAAAGGGCTGTATTATGCCATGTGGCGTCAGCAGATTGGTGAACGCAAGGATACTTTGGCCACGGCCTAATTCGAAAGTGAGCCCAACCTAAAACAACCCGCTGATGTTCCCTTCATCGTCAATGTCGATGTTTTCGGCGGCTGGGACATTTGGTAAACCGGGCATGCGCATTATTTCGCCAGCAATGGGTACGACAAAACCAGCTCCCGCTGCAAATTCTACTTCGCGAATAGTGATGCTGAATGCTTCAGGCGCGCCGAGTACTTTGGCATTGTCGGAGAAGGAATATTGAGTTTTGGCAATGCACACTGGAAAATGACCGAAGCCAAGCTTTTCAATCAATTTGATATCTGCCAATGCTTTCGGTTGAAAAATAACTTCCTTGGCCCGATAAATTTCCTGTGCAATGGCCCTGATTTTATCAGCAATGGGCATTTCGTCTGGATAAAGAAAACGGTGGGCGTCATTTTGTTTGTCACATTGCTCCACAACTAAATGGGCCAATTTTTCAGCGCCTTCGCCTCCTTTGGCCCAAACTTCAACAATAGCTACTTTGTAACCCTTCTGTTCGCACATAGCCACAACTTTCGATAATTCTTGTTCGGTATCACTTGGGAAGCGGTTGATGGCAATAATTGGCTGCAATCCGAATTGCTGAACATTTTCGGCATGACGCTTTAGGTTTACAAAACCGGCATGCAAGGCGCTGTTATCTTCTTGATTTATTTCTTTTAAACTTTTACCCCCGTGGTATTTGAGCGCACGTATCGTTGCAACCAGTACCACTACTTTTGGAGAGATGCCTCCTGCTCTGCACTTGAGATCGAGGAATTTCTCACCTCCCAAATCAAAGGCAAAACCAGCTTCGGTAACCACGTAGGGCCGTAAAGACATTGCCATTTTTGTGGCCAACAAGGTATTTGTACCTTGGGCAATATTGGCGAAAGGACCACCATGTATAATCACAGGGTTGGCTGCAAGTGTTTGTACAAGATTAGGTTTAATCGCTTCTTTAAGTAACGCAGCCATGGCACCTTCGGCTTTTAAATCACGTGCAAATACCGGTTGACCGTCAAAACTTTTGCCTACGTATATATTGCCCAAACGGCGCTTCAGATCACTAATGCCTGTGCAAAAGCACAATATGGCCATCACTTCGGAGGCAGCAGTGATGTCAAAACCACTTTCGCGCATAAAACCGTTAGAAGTACCTCCCATGCCAACAATAATCTGGCGTAGCGCCCGGTCATTAACGTCAAAAACACGTTTCCAGCGCACGCTTCTCGGATCAATATGAACATGTGGATCTTTGGCTTGAATGGCATTATCGATGAGAGCAGCCAGTAGATTATTGGCTTTTTCAATCGCTGAAAAGTCACCCGTAAAATGCAAATTGATGTCCTCCATGGGCAATATCTGGGCATAACCACCTCCAGTAGCACCACCTTTCATTCCAAATACAGGGCCCATTGATGGTTCTCGGAGTGCCGCTATAGCAGAAGCTCCAATACGATTCAAAGCGTCTGCTAAACCAATACTGACTGTCGTTTTCCCCTCTCCAGCCGGCGTCGGCGTCATGGCCGAAACCAAGATGAGCTTCGACTGAGCTACCTTGGCTTCATCAATGAGATGCAGGGGTAATTTTGCTTTATCGTGGCCATAAGGCAATAAATCTGTAGGTGCTAGATTGAGTTTATGCGCTATATTTTGTATTGGTTCGGCAGTAAACTGGCGGGCAATTTCCAAATCGGTAGGCATGGGGTAATTTTAAGTACAAACGAAATTCGGACAAAAAGGACTATTTTTAATCAAAAATCTTCAAAATGAAAAAAGCAAGATTTGCAGTGCTCCTTTCAGGTTGTGGCGTTTACGATGGCAGCAAAATACATGAAGCCGTACTTACCCTATTGGCTATCGCCGAATCAGGTTCGCGCTATCAATGTATCGCCCAATAAAAGTCAGTAGCACACCATTAATCACCTCAATGGCGAAGTAGAACCACACAACCGCAATGTGCTGCAGGAATCAGCGCACATGGCCGGAGGAGAAATTATAGCACTACGCAGCATAAGTCATCTTGATTTTAATGCTTTACTATTACCTGGTGGATTTGGTGCTGCTAAAAATCTCAATCATTGGGCCGTTAATGGTCCGGATGGCGCCATCGACCATGAGGTAAAGGCGCGCATCCTTGATTTCATTGCAGCCAAAAAACCTATAGGTGCCATGTGTATGGGGCCGACGGTGGTTGCCAAGGCACTAGAAGGTAGTGAGTTCAGTGTTCAAATGACCGTTGGCTCAACAACAGCGCCTTCTCCCTACGAGATAAGCGCAATTAGCGCAGGAATGGAGAACTTACGTGCTCACGCTGTAATGTGCTTAAAACTGAAATTGCGATTGATTCTGCACTTAAAATTGTTACTGCTCTCTGCTATGATGATGGAAGCCGGCATAACAGATGTATGGCTTAATACGCAGGCTTTGGTTAGCGTTGTACTCGAACTTATTAGCTAGACGAATGTGCCATTCGTTTGGCGTAACGTAAAAACAGCGGATAGAGCGTAAAACCCAATGGCAAGCACAACAGCGCCCAACCGATAACGGCTGTAATTCCCCATTGCAACGCTTCTAACCCCAAACGTTTGGAAACATTTACAATATCGTTTAAGCCAAAATCAGGTGGTAGTTGCCAGCCTGTCAGTTGACTTCCCAGCCAAGTGAAAGGTAATATTAGAGCAAGTTGAACGGGATAAAGTCCGTATAAAATCACCAATACTAGAGGTAAATTGAGGCGAGCCACCCAACACACCGCAATACAAATCAAAGTCACTGGCCCGATAACTGGGAAAATTGCAGCTAGAACTCCAAAACAAGCCGAAGCAGCCCATTTTTCAGGGGTCATGCCATCCACCAATAGTTGTTTAAGCTTGGAGATAAGTAAACGGGCACGTTGCTTCACCTTGCAATTTCGCTAATCTAGATCATATATCAGGTTACGATACACGCTTAATTTATCGGCGTGGCCCTTCTAGTCTTTTGTGTTTCACTGTGCTTTCCAATGAGGTGCAAAATCACTAACCTTGTGACCCATAATCATACGCTATGAATAAAATAAAAGTAGCTAATCCGGTTGTAGAACTGGATGGCGATGAAATGACCCGCATCATCTGGCAATACATCAAGGAAAAACTTATACTTCCCTACCTCGATCTTGACATTAAATATTTCGATTTAGGAATGGAACACCGCGATCAGACCGATGATCAGGTAACTATTGATGCCGCGGAAGCCATCAAAAAATATAATGTGGGTATCAAATGTGCCACTATTACGCCAGATGAAGCTCGTGTTGAAGAATTTAAACTCAAGCAGATGTGGAAATCGCCCAATGGAACCATACGGAACATTTTGGACGGCACTGTTTTCCGGGAGCCTATAGTCATCAATAATATTCCCCGACTCGTACCAAACTGGACGGCGCCCATATGTATTGGTCGTCATGCCTTTGGTGATCAGTACCGTGCTACCGACTTCCTCGTTAAGGGTAAGGGTAAACTCACCATTAAATTCGAAGGGGAAGATGGTTCTGTCATTGAACATGAAGTATATAACTACAAAGGAGATGGCGTTGCCCTGGCGATGTACAATACCGATGAATCTATCACCGGTTTTGCACGTGCTTGTTTTAACCAGGCGCTGATTAAAAAATGGCCGCTGTACTTGTCGACCAAAAACACCATCCTGAAAAAATATGATGGTCGTTTTAAAGACATCTTTGAGGACATCTATCAGCAGGAATTTAAGACCGCCTATGAAGCTACAGGGATTACTTACGAGCATCGATTAATTGATGACATGGTTGCTTCGGCCTTAAAATGGAACGGCAACTTTGTATGGGCTTGTAAAAACTACGACGGAGACGTACAGTCTGATACCGTCGCCCAAGGCTTTGGCTCACTTGGTTTAATGACGTCTGTATTAATTACACCCGATGGCAAAACCATGGAAGCTGAGGCAGCACATGGTACTGTAACCCGTCATTATCGCAATCACCAACAAGGAATAGCAACCAGTACTAACCCCATTGCAAGCATTTTTGCTTGGACGCGTGGCTTAGCCTTTCGCGGCAAACTCGACAACAACCCTGCATTGATTGATTTCTGTGATAAATTGGAAGCTGTATGTATTGAAACCGTTGGAGCAGGTCAAATGACCAAAGATCTTGCGGTTTGTATTCACGGTAATAAAGTCAAACACGGCGAACACTTTCTCAATACCGAAGAGTTTTTGGATAAGCTGAACCAGAATCTGAGTGCGAAACTAAGCTAAACCTCATTTCGGCACATAATAAAGCCCGATTGTTTGCGAACAATCGGGCTTTATCGTAGAAATAGGTGCTGTCTAACGCTGAATAGCGAGTGCGGGTACTTGTTTTTGCAATAAAGCAAATCCACCGAAGGTAACGCCGCTGAATACCAAATCACCTACAAAACTATTGTGTAAGAATGGAATTGCTGCAGTGTAACAAGCCATTAAACCGCTAAAGTTCGCTGGATAAACGCCACTTCCTTGCCAAACCATCAAATTAGAAACGAGGAAAAACACAGCTGAAGCAATTAATGAACGACTTCCAACGGATTTAAAGCTCACATTTTTAATACTGCTGCCCATCCAAACAAAAAACATATAACACGCATATATACCCAAGGTATCGATCTGTATTACATAGCTCAGATCATTGTAGCTGTACAAAATACTATTTACCAATACATCGCTCAACACGGCTGCCAACAACATTATGCCGTAACGTTGACTGTTTTTCATGAGGTGCGCACCACCCAGTAAAGCGATGGCCGCCATGGGTGAAAAATTAACTGGATGTGGCAATAAACGGGTTAATGCCAAGCCAATCATGATGGCTCCCAGCGTAAGCAGTCGGGTTTGGTTCGTTTGCATAGATCGGATTTGATTCAACAAATTTAGCTAAAACTCTTTCAAGTCGATTCAGCTAAAACAGCCTTATCAGCATGTGCTTCATTTTTCATTTGTGCGGCCAGTTCGTGGCCCAAATAACGTTCGATAAGATTATGTACACCATATATAGCTGGTGTAAGTACAAGCGCTGCAGTGAATTTGTAGATATAGTTGATAATACAAATGCTCATTACCAATTCCATTTTCCATCCTGCGCCCAAATAAAAGGCGATAAATAAGACCACGAAGCTATCAATGAACTGAGAGACCAACGTAGAACCGGTTGCCCTTGCCCAAATATATTTTTCACCCGTCAATTTTTTAATGCGATGAAAAACGAATACATCCACAAACTGGCCAATCAAAAACGCGCAGAGGGAACCTATGATAATCCATAAACCTTGACCAAAAATAGCATTATAGGCTACTTGCATATCCTCAACACCTTTGGCACTTTGACTTCCTGGCCAAAAGCCAGCAGGTTCTAGTGAAATAGACAGATATACCATCAGAAAAGCAAAAGAAATGAGTAATGCAGCGAAATAAGAAAAAGTCCTCACTCCTTTTCGGCCATAATATTCATTTATTATGTCCGTCATCACAAAAACAACAGGCCACAGCAGTACGCCCGCAGTAAGATTAAAACTGAGATTGTCGATGCCAAATAGTGACCAATTCACACCATTTAACCCTAGCGTAGCCTCCAAGGAAAAAATCTTTACCCCAATAAATTCAGCCAATAAGGCATTGGCAATAAAAAATCCACCTAAGATGAGAAAGAGATACACCTTCTTCGGGTGCCAGACTTGAATGGCTTTCATTTAAAAACAAACTTTTTTGCTCGTGTAAGTGTATGTTCAATAGGTCTAAACACAATCAGCGCTATGCTCAATTTTACAGCTTTTAATCCAACCCGCTTACATTTTGGTAAAGGTGTCGTCGAAAAATTAGGTCCAGAGGCTGCGGCCGCTGGTAAAAAGGCACTCATTATCATTGGAAAAGGCTCTGTTAAAAATAATGGCGTGTTGCAAAAAGTTATCGATAGTCTGGAAGCTAACAAGGTAGCATGGCAATTGTTCGAAGGAATCAAGTCAAATCCGGAATTTGAAATGGCTGATGCCGCTGCTGAAGTTGCCAAAACCTTTCAAGCAGATATAATCGTAGCTGTAGGCGGTGGATCGGTTATCGATACGGCAAAAGCCGTTTGCGCGGGATTTTATGTCGACCACGGCGTGTGGGATTTTTATGCAGGGAAAGGACTCAATCCCAGCCAAGCCCTACCCCTATTTGTAGTGCTTACTTTAGCAGCTACTGGAACAGAAATGAACCGGTTTACGGTATTGCAAGACACCCAAAACAAACAGAAACGTGGCTGGGGGCATGAGCTACTCTATCCAAAAGTTTCTTATTTAGATCCAGAATTCACCTATTCGGTACCTGTTACCTACACTGCGTATGGTATCGCTGATATGCTGGCGCATACTTTCGAATTGTACTTTAGTACGGATCCAGCCCCACTTTCCGATGCATTTGCAGTAGATGTGGTCAAGCTAGGTTTCCAGTATGGCCCCAAAGCAATCGCTGATGGAAACAACTACGATGCCCGGGCGAATCTGCTTTGGCTATCGACCATCGCACTGAATGGCTCCCTTCAAGCTGGCAAGAGGACGGGTGATTTTGGTGTACATAGCTTTGAACATGTACTCAGCGTTTTGTTCGATATCCCCCACGGTGCAGGACTTTCCATTGTTTATCCCGCTTGGATGAAACATTTCAAGACACAAATTGGTGATAAGCTGGAAGTACTGGCGGAACGAATTTTAGGTTCCGGTGCTAGCTCGACAGATTTTATAACTGCCCTGGAAGAATTTTATGACCAAATAAAAACCCCAAAACGCCTCAGCGATTGGGGTATTGGCGAGGATAAACACGCCTTAATACTTGAAACCTTGGAATTTAACAAGGTGAAAGGCGCCTTTTTTGACATGACAACCTCCGACTACAAGGCATTGCTTGCATTGATGGCTTAAATAGGTCGTAGTAGCGATGCAATCCTTTGAATGGCATTTTTTGTAGCGGCTAAGGAAATAACCAAAAGCCTGATAAACCTTACGGGGATTTAAGTGAGATTGTAGTTAATCTAGTGATACAATCCTTTAATGCTTAATGGTAGTCAGAAAATAACGCTGTTGCCTGATCTTTCGCTTGCAATAACGCTTTTGTATTTAGCTTTAAATCGGCGCCTTTAGATTGGAAAAAGTTTACCATTACTTCTGTGGCCATATTACCTACCAAGTCGTCTTTTGCCATCGGACAACCGCCAAAACCCAACATAGCACCGTCAAATCGACTGCAACCACTGCGATAAGCGGCTTCTAATTTTTCAATACGTGTAGCCGGATGACTGTGCAAATGCACGCCAAATTCGACTTCAGGAAAACTAGGGGTTATATGTTCATACAATGCACTAATACTATCGGGTTCGGCTACACCCACGGTATCGGAGAAAGAGAGTATCCGTATACCCACACCGCTCAAACGATCAACCCAGCGGGCAACTAGTTCTGGACTGTACTTTTCGCCATATGGGTTGCCAAAACCCATCGACAAGTAAACCACAAGTGTTTTATTTTTTTGTAAACATACGTCCTGTATACGACAAACCGTGGCAAATGACTCTTCAATCGTTGCGTTAGTATTGCGTATCTGAAATATTTCGGAGACCGAAAACGGAAAACCTAAATAGTCAATTTGCTCAAAAGCTGCTGCATCTTTGGCGCCGCGCACATTAGCAACAATTGCCAATAATTTGGTATCTGATGTGCTCAAATCCAGTTTCTCTAACAATTCAGCCGTGTCTTTCATTTGAGGAATAGCTCGAGCGGAGACAAAACTGCCAAAGTCGACTGTATCGAACCCTATTCGAAGTAAACTATTTATGTATTCGGCCTTTACAGCCACAGGTATAAAATCGCGAATTCCTTGCATAGCATCCCGTGGACATTCGATTAATTTAATTGCAGCTGGGTCCTTTGACATTATTATTTTACTTTCATTGTTGTATTGCACCGGCTATTCCTTTGAAATTGGCTCAAATCCTCGTAATTTTCAGCGTTTTTTCGCCCTGAGCGGGATGACAGCACCAATTTACCATGAACGACCACAAAGAAAACACTTCCAAAGCATTATCGGGAGAAGAAGTCAAAGCAACTTCCCAAATCAATGCGAACGATGTTCCTGCCGAACAGGCGGGCATTGAGCCTGTTTCCGCCGATGCGCAACTGCAAACTGCTCCAGTAGCTAGTTCTGAAAACGGAATGAAAGACCCCGTTGAAGAAACTGCTGAAATTAAGTCGGAAAAGCCTAAAAAGGCCAAAACTGCACCAAAACCAAAAACAGCAGTTGTCGTTGAACCCGGCGAAGTAGTTGCTCACATAAGTTCAGGTGCTGATTTACCCGATACGGAAGAGGAAGAAGATCACGATGCTGAGGAATTGCAAGATGAGGCCGATTATGAGGGAATGGACATCGATACCTTGGTTCAGCATTTTATGGAATCGGTAAAAAATGACAATCTTCAAACGGTTAAAAACCAGATTTTCACGTTAAAAAATCTGATTGAAACTCATTTCGACCAAGATCGTCGTTTTAAACTAGTTGCATTTTTAGAAGAGGGCAATGAAGCGGATTCTTTCGCTCCTGTTCCTAATCCCCTACACCTGCTTTATTTAGAGCATCTTTCTCGTTACAGCGAAAGACGCCATAAGGAAAAGGAAAATAGAGATCAACAATTGCAAATTAACTTCAATAAGCGAGAAGAACTCCTTGAAAAATTGCGTGTTCTGGTAGATTCGGAAGAACAACATTCGCATGACAGCCTCAAGGAGATTCAAGCACATTGGAAAGAAGTAGGTACAGTCGCCTTAAATCAACGACGTGAGCAATGGCAACGTTACCACTTCCTAATCGATAAGTTTTACGATAACCTACGTATCAACCGCGAGCTCAAAGAGCTTGATTTGCATAAAAACCTAGAAGCAAAAACGGAACTCTGTGAAAAGGCGGAGGAGCTTTTGCTTGAGCCTTTACTCAAAAAAGCGATTGACACACTCAATCAGCTTCACGAACATTGGAAACAGTTAGGCCCCGTGCCACGTGAGCAAAAGGAAACAATCTGGGAAAGATTCAAAGCCGCCAGTGATCAGGTATACGACAAACGAAAAGCTTACTTTCATGTTCTTGACGGTGAAAGAGAGCAGAACCTGGTTAAGAAAGAAGCACTTTGTGTAAGAGTAGAAGCCCTTTTGGCTGAAATACCTAAAGAACACAATGGCTGGCAACGTATAAGTGAGGCCGTAGAAGCCATTCAAGCCGGATGGAAATCGATTGGTTTTGCGCCAAAAGCCCAGAATACAAGCATCTGGAAACGATTTAAAGATGCTTGTGACCATGTGTATCAAGCTAAAAATCAATTCTACAAAGACGTTCGCCAAGATCAACTCGACAATCTGAACAAAAAGTCCACCCTTTGTGAGCAAGCAGAGGCCCTAGAATCCAGTGAGGAGTGGAAATCATCGACCGACGCCTTAATTCGTTTGCAAAAGGAATGGAAAAAAATTGGACCGGTCCCCAAAAAGTACAGTGATAAAATCTGGAAACGTTTCAGGACTGCCTGCGACAACTTCTTCAATCATAAAAACGAACATTTCTCATCTCAAGACAAAGGTCAAGAGGAAAATCTAGCCAAGAAACTGCTCCTCATAAGCCAAATTGAAGGCTTTGTAAGCAGTGGTAATGGCAGTATCGACTTAGACCAATTAAAAGCTTTCCAAAGAGAATGGCTCGACATAGGCTTCATTCCACTTAAGGATAAAAAGGAGGTTCAAGAAAAATACCGCACTGCGCTAAATGCCCATTTTGATACACTCAAGGTAAGTCCAGCCGAGAAATCGAAAATGAACTTTCAAAACAAGGTAGAAGCCATCAAAAACGATAAAGACGGTGACAAATTAATGCGCAAGGAGCATTTCCAAATCCAAAACAGGGTCAATGGACTCACAAGTGATATCACGCTTTGGGAGAATAACATGGAGTTTTTTACCGCTTCTAAAAACTCCAAAAATGCAGAATTGCTCAAACAGGAAATAGAGCAAAAAATCATTAAAGCCAAGGTTGAAATTACCGAGTTGAAACAAAAATTAGCTATCCTAAGGGAGGTTTAATGGAGCACAGCGGACATCCAGTGGTGTTGTTCGACGGTTATTGCCGCTTGTGTCACGCATCTGTGCGTTTTTTACGCAGATACGACCACAAGCGGCTTTTTCGTTTTGCCACACTCGATTCGGCGTTTGCACGTCAATTACAAATGAAAGCTGTAGATGGCAATTCAGTACTTTTATTTTACGATGGTAAGTTGTACGAACGATCCACAGCGGTGCTAGAACTTCTGCGCTTATTGAGCGGTGGTTGGCAGTTCTTTTACGTTTTCAGATTTTTGCCCTTGTTTTTCCGCGATGGCGTTTATAACCTTATAGCAGCCATCCGCTACAAGGTTTTTGGCAAATACGAAACCTGCCCGCTCCCTACACATGAGGATGCTGCTTTATTTTTAGCCTAACGATCGTATTTCTCGAGTTGTTTCAGCAATACCTGTATGTCCTTCGGATAGGGCGCTGTAACGTCCACCTCTACCCCATCGCTTGCCATAAATTTGATTTGATGGGCGTGTAATGCGAAACGACCAATCATGGGCCGTTCTTCTTCAAACTCACCAATATTATATTTGCGTTTGATGCGTGACAGTTTAGGTGCTTTACCACCGTAGGCGGTGTCACCAGCTATGATAGCCTTTTGGGCAGCTAAATGAACACGGATTTGGTGGGTACGACCTGTTATTGGTGTACATTCTACCAGCGTATAGTGTCTGAAGTAGGTAAGGGAATTAAAGTAGGTTAAAGCTTCTTTCCCCTCTTTGAAATCAATTTTCATTAAACCATTCCTACTCGGTCCAATGGGCAAATCCACCTCTAGTTGATCAAAACGATGTATACCTTCAATAACCGCATGGTACCGTTTGATTACCCTACGGTGCTCAAACTCCATGGATACATAACGATAAGTCTCATCATTTTTGGCCAATATCAGCGCGCCACTTGTTTCTTTATCAAGTCGGTGGCAAAGCCGTAATTCGGGGTGATGTGCCCTGGCTATTTTTAAGAGGCTGGGATTTTCAGCAAATCGTTCATCAAGTGAGCTAAGATGGGGCGGTTTGTTAACTACCGCTACATTTTCGTTTTCAAACAGGATCATGTCCTGCAAAGGGGGCCATTTCATTGGCGCAAAAATACCGTTTTACGCGCTACTTATCGTCTGCCTTTTTTAACGTAACACCAAAAGTAGAACCATCTCCCTCCGTACTCCGAACGGTAACCGATTGATTATGCGCTTCCATGATATGTTTAACAATGCTCAAGCCAAGTCCGGTGCCCCCTTCCTCTCTCGATCTGCCCTTATCTACCCTATAAAAACGCTCAAAAAGACGCGGAAGAAGCTCTTCTGCTATTCCAATACCTGTATCTGCAATTTCAACGAGATAGTAGGTGTCCATATCGTAAATACCTGCGAGCGTACTGCCGCCGCTGTTACCGTATTTAATTGAATTGGTGATTAAATTGACAAAAACCTGTCTGATACGTTTTTTATCTGCCTGAACAAAAAAAGGAGGGTGTATACCTTGTTTGAAGCCCAAGGTAATCCCCTTTTCCGTCGCTTTCATTTCAAGTGCGTCGTAAATATCTCGGATGAGTTCCCAAATATCAAAAGTCTCCAGATCAAGCTTTGTTTCGCCTGTTTCTAATTCAGAAATTGTAAGTAAGTCTTTGACCAAAATTTCCATACGGTCGGCACTTTTGGCAGCCTTTTTTAAAAAATGTTTAGTTAACTCAGGGTCTTCCAATGCGCCGTCGAGCAGGGAATGTATATAACCCTGTATATTAAAAATGGGCGTTTTCAACTCATGGGATACATTGCCAAGGAACTCCTTGCGGTAGAGCTCCATTTTTTGGAGTTGGTCGTTTTCGCCAACCCTTTCTTTTGCCCAATTGTCTACTTCTCGTTCCACTTCTCCCAATGGATCAGTGCCCATTTTTTCATCTACTAGCGCATTAAATTTGTTTGATTTATAGTTATAGATGGTCTTGTAAATGATTTTAATTTTGCGGTAGATGAAGTAATTCACCGCAAATGAAATTGTAAAATAGGCCAAAAAAAACATCAAAACTGTGGTAATGACCATCGTTAGCCAAACAATTGGCGTGAATACCAACAGCAGGAAAAAACAAACGGCCAATATGGCCGCTGCTAATAATGCTATTCGATTTGGGGTAGGGTTTTTCACTCCGTTCCGAACTTATAACCAACGCCTTTAACGGTAACAATGTAGTCTTCTCCTACCTTTTCTCGTAATTTCCGTATGTGTACATCGATGGTTCGATTGATAACAACCACATCGTTACCCCATATTTGCTCCAATATCATATCCCTTGAAAATACTTTTCCTGGTTTTGAGGCTAATAAAAAGAGCAACTCAAATTCCTTTTTTGCCAAATTAATTTGCTTGCCACCTTTATAGACCAAAAAAGTTTCACGATCTATAACAAGATCTTCGATTTCGATTTTAGGCTGTATATTATCTTCCTTACCGCCACTGCGTCGCAATATGGCATTAATACGACTGATAAGTGCCCGTGGTTTAATGGGTTTGGCGATGTAATCATCTGCACCTGCATTAAATCCCATCACCTCCACAAATTCCTCATTTCGTGCGGTAAGGAAAACTATGAAGGTAGCCTTAAGCTTTTCAATTTCCCGAATTTGACGACAAGTTTCAATGCCATCCATTTTTGGCATCATGATGTCAAGTATGATCAAATCGGGTCGGAATTCTTTGGCAATTTTTATGGCGTCTACTCCATTACTTGCGGTAGCTACATCGTAACCTTCTTTGGCGAGGTTGTAGGCAATAATTTCGAGAATATCTGGCTCGTCATCAACAGCTAGAATTTTGGGTTTGCCGCTCATATTTTAAATTTATACTCAAAGTAAGCTACAAAATCTCCGCGCTTTATTTTTCTAGTCGTTAAGAAATTATTAATTCAGGATGTCCTCCAACTTGGCCTCGAGTTCCCTGCCGCGCAAATTACGACCAACAATTACACCTTTAGGATCAATCAGATAAGTGGCTGGTATGCCTGTTATGTTGTATAAAACAGCCGCTTCACTGTCCCAATACTTCAAGTCACTTACATGTTGCCAGTCAAGCTGATCATCTTTTATGGCTTTCACCCAAGCACTGCTGTCACGATCAAGACTCACACCAAGTATATCGAAGCCTTTGTCCTTAAACCTATTGTACATACGAACCACATTGGGATTTTCCTGTCGGCAAGGTGCGCACCAAGAAGCCCAAAAATCTATAAGGATGTATTTTCCACGCAAATCTGAAAGTTTGATGGACTCCCCTTGAGGGGTTTTGAGCGTAAAATCTGGCGCTGCCTTGCCCACTTGTAAATTAGCCTGGGCGGCATACGGTTCAATGAAGGCTTTTAAATAGGCGGTATACTTAGACTTTGGGTGGCTTTGTTCAAATTGCTCTAGGCGTTTTGCATACCACACATAATCGTTCTCAGGCGAAATAAACCCTCCAGCAAACAAAATGGCATAAATTGGCACCACGGTTTCATCCTTCTTTTCGAAAAAATCATAGACAAAAGCCTTTTGCTTTTCTTCCAAAACCTCATAACGCGTCTGCGCAATGACACGGACAGAATCGAACTGTGGGGTTTTCACAAACGGCTCAATAAAAGTATTTAAGGCATTGACACCTTCCTGAAATGCGTTAAAAGCATCAAAAAAGGATTTTAATTCAGCGGAACCTGCTGATCCTGAAATTTCGTAGGCTTTGTCGAACGTATTTTCATCCGCCTGAATGGATATTTCATTGCCGTTTTCGGCTAAAAATGGAATAAGTCGACCATCTAAATTTAAAACAAATACAGTAGGCTCTGTTGTTCTCGCTTTTAATTCGAAAACTCCATTTTCTGCCAATACGACCGAGTCAATGGTAATTACTTGTTTATTGGTAAATTCCATCAATTTCAATTGCTGACCGGCAGCACCCTGTATTTCTCCACTTACCGTAAACTGGTTATTAAAAATGGGCTTGCAGGACATACTGATAAGCAGTAGCACTACGCCAAAAGCGAATAGCTTTTTCATATTTAAGCTTCTAATTGTTTAATAAAAATTTGGGTGGCCACTTTTGGGTCGGCCTTACCTTGGGTTACCTTCATCAAATCACCCATAAATAAGCCAATTACTCCTTTTTTTCCGTTTTTGTATTCTTCGACTTTTTCAGGGTAGCGTGCTAATATTTCAGCGATTTGAAGCGCCAATTGATCTACATTACTTTCCTGGACTACGTTCAATCGTTTGGCAATATCGAGGGGAGCTTCGTCTTTTTTCAGCAATTCAGGAAATATCCGCTGGCTGGCTACGCTGTTGCTCACCACTTGTTCATCGATGAGTTGAATTAGCTCAGCCAAACGTTTTGCTTTCAAATTTAAGGATTGTAGTGAGCTGGCTTCTGCATTAATAACCGATTTAACTGGCCCCATGATCCAGTTAGCTGCTGCTTTGTAATTGGTTGTAATACCAGCCAGTTCTTCAAAATACAAGGCGATATCCTTACTGTCGGTGAGCACTTGGGCATCGTAAGCCGACAAACCATACTGCACTTGGAATTTAGCCAACAATTCTGCTGGCAATGGCGGCATGGCCAATCTTATGCTTTCAATGTATGGTTGCTCAATGATTACTGGCTGCAAGTCAGGTTCCGGGAAATAGCGATAATCATTGGCTTGCTCTTTCGAACGCAGGGAAAAGGTGGAGCCATTCACCGCATCAAAGCTGCGGGTTTCTGAGCCATAGGTTTCGCCAGCCTCCAAAAGATCGATTTGCCGCTTGAATTCATATTCAATAGCCCTTTGAACGTTACGGATGGAGTTCATATTCTTCACCTCCACCTTCACACCAAATGCTGTTGCTCCTTTGAGCATTACAGAGATATTGGCATCGCAACGCAAACTACCTTCTTCCATATTACCATCGCAGATGTCGAGATAACGAACCAGTTTGCGGACCTCTGTAAGGTAGTTGTAGGCTTCTTTGGCGGTACGAATGTCAGGTTCAGATACTATTTCAAGCAACGGAACGCCACAGCGATTTAAGTCTACTAGCGAATCGTATGGATCAAGATCGTGTATGCTTTTGCCGGCGTCTTCTTCCATATGAATACGGGTAACACCTATACGGTGTATGCTGCCATCGTCGGATACAACATCCAGATAACCGTTAGTACATATGGGTGTGTTCTGCTGAGTAATCTGATAGCCCTTGGGTAAATCGGCGTAGAAGTAGTTCTTACGGGCAAACTCATTCCAACGGCGAATGTCGCAATGCATCGCTAGCCCAAGTTTTACCGCATGTTCGAGAACTTGCTCGTTTAATTTAGGTAAAGTGCCTGGATGGCCCAAAGAAATAGGACTGACCTGGGTATTTGGCATAGCACCATAACTGGCACTATCGGATGAAAATGCCTTGGAATTGGTATTTAGCTGGGTATGCACCTCTAGCCCTACCACCAATTGGTATTTATCGTATATCGTCGAACTCATTTATCTTCAATTAATTGGAGAGCTTTCGCATAAACGGCGGCTAGGCCTGCTGGGTTTTGCCCACCAGCTGTTGCCAAGAAAGGCTGACCGCCCCCGCCACCTTGAATTTCTTTTGCCAGCTCACGGATTAGCTGACTCGCATTTAGGCCAGTAGCATTTACCGCGTCATCGCCAATAGCAACAACCAGTTGAGCTTTGCCGTCGATTTCTGCTCCTAGAACCACAAAACTGGATTTTTCACGCCGAATCAATTGACCTATTCGGCGTAGTACCTCTGGAGAACTAACCTTCACAGTTTTGGCAATGAACTTCAAGTTTGTTTTTTGAATAAAATCCTTTTCTAACCGATCCACCCATAATTCTGCCTGAATCTGCTCCAATTGGTCATTAGTTTTTCTAAGTGCATTAGTCTCTTCAAGTAATTTATTCACGCTAATAACTATATCTTTCGGGTTTTTAAGCCCATCACGAATCTGCTGCAGTTGTTTTAACTGTTCCTGCACATAGGCCCAAGCCTTTGCGCCCGTAATGGCTTCGATACGCCGTACACCAGTAGCAATAGAGGCTTCACTGATAATTTTTACCAAACTTATTTCTGTGGTATTTTTAACATGGGTTCCGCCGCACAATTCCACTGAGTAATTTTTATCGAATGTAATAACCCGGACAAACTCACCATATTTTTCGCCAAATAAGGCCATAGCACCTAGTTTTTTGGCTTCATCGATGGCAATATTCCGGCGTTCATTCAAAGGAATTGCAGCTCTAATTTTTTCATTGGCCAATTGTTCCACTTGCTCAAGTTCTTCCTCCGTCAATTTACTAAAGTGTGAAAAGTCAAAACGGAGGTAATCCACATTTACCAAACTACCCTTTTGCTCCACATGTTTTCCCAACACTTCGCGTAATGCAGCATGTAATAAATGTGTAGCCGAGTGGTTGTTGGTTATCGCTTGACGTTTTAAAGCATCTACTTCGGCATATACATTGTTTTGTAATGCAGCGGGCAGCTTGGAGACTTCCAATACCTGTAAACTGTTCTCTTTAAAGCTATTGAGTACCTTTATCTGTTCGTTGTTTATACGTAAAATACCGGCATCTCCTACCTGACCACCACTTTCGGCATAAAAAGGAGTTTCATTCAAAACGAGTTGATATTGATCCTTGCCTTTGGCGTTTACTGTTCGGTAACGTTGTATGGTGGTTTCAGCTGAAAGCTGATCGTACCCAACAAAGCTGCTACCTTCTTGCGCGTCGTGCACAAAAGTCCAATCGCTCGTATCCACTTTGGATGCACTTCTAGAACGTTCCTTTTGTTTGGCCATCTCGCGGTCAAAACCAGCCTCATCCACTAGCAAACTTTGTTCTTTGGCGAGAAGTGCGGTTAAATCGACAGGGAAGCCATAAGTATCGAAAAGCTCAAACATGACCTCGCCAGGTATCCTATTTTCATTCTTGGCTGCCAACTCCTCACGAATTTGGTCAAAGCGCCGTAAACCATTGGTCAAAGTACGTAAAAAGGCTAATTCTTCTTCTTTTACAATCTTTTGGATAAAATCAACTTGCGACGGTAATTGGGTAAACACAGGGCCCATTTGATCTGAAAGTAGGCCAACGAGTTGGTATAAGAATGGTGCATCAAAACCCAAGAAGGTGTAGCCATAACGAATGGCACGACGCAAAATGCGGCGACAAACGTATCCTGCCTTGTTGTTGGATGGCAGCTGGCCATCAGCTATAATAAAGGTGATGGCGCGAATATGGTCGGAAATAACCCGAAAGGCGATGTCTTGCTTTTCGTATTCACCATACTTTTTACCACTCAAAGTTTCCAGTTCTCGAATGAGCGGCTGGAATACATCGGTATCGTAGGTTGCTTTTTTGCCTTGAATGGCCATACACAGGCGTTCGAAGCCCATTCCAGTATCGACATGACTTGCTGGTAAATTTTCAAGCTTACCGTTTTGTAAGCGATTAAACTGAATAAAAACCAAGTTCCAAATTTCAACTACTTGTGGGTGATCCGCATTCACTAAATCCTGCCCGGGTACGGCTTGTCTTTCGGCATCACTGCGTAAATCCACATGTAATTCGGAGCAAGGTCCACAAGGCCCAGCATCGCCCATCTCCCAAAAGTTATCTTTTTTGGAGCCATTGAGGACACGATCGTTGGGGAGATATTGCAACCAATAGCCACGAGCTTCTTCATCCGATCCCAAACCTTCGCCAGCGTCTCCGCCAAATACGGTTGCATATATGCGTGATTTGTCGAAAGCATACTCCACGGTGAGAAGTTCCCAAGCCCAATCGATGGCCTCTTTTTTGAAATAATCACCAAAAGACCAGTTTCCCAGCATTTCGAACAGGGTATGGTGGTAGGTGTCGTGGCCAACGTCTTCCAAGTCGTTGTGTTTACCCGACACGCGTAAACAATGTTGGGTATCGGCAATGCGTGGATATTTAACCGCCTGATTGCCAAGAAAAATTTCTTTAAACTGATTCATGCCCGCGTTGGTGAACATGAGTGTTGGGTCGCCTTTTACGACTATAGGTGCCGCTGGTACAAGGTGGTGTCCTTTTGACTGAAAAAAATCAAGGTACTTTTTACGTATCTCCGTAGATGTCATAAATGGCTGATGCTGTGAATGATTATAGTTATTGTCGAAACTAAGTTTGCATGGTTCTGAAAACAGCCTTAATTTCAGCGACGCTAAATTAGCGAATAATCGCCAAGTATGGCCAGAATCAAGTACTACTACAATACCGCAAAGTTACGTTACGAAAAGGTAGAAATCACCTGGAAACAACGTTTAATACGTGTATTCGGCTTTTTGTCGGCTACTGCGGTCTTTGCATTGGTAATCTTGGTACTTGCCTACTCCTATCTAGATTCTCCAAAAGAAAAGCAACTCAAGCGCGAAATCAACCAACTACAGCTGCAGTATGAACTGGCTTATGACAAGCTCAGTTTGATGGAAAAGGTCATGAAGAATCTACAAGACAGAGATGACAACATCTATCGCGTCATTTTTGAGGCTGAACCTATCAGTGAAAGTATTCGGACCTCTGGCTTTACCTCAACCAATTATAACGAATTGCAGAGTTTCAGCAATGGCGAATTAATGATTGAAACCGCTAAAAGAATCAACCGCGTAGCAAAGCAGATGTATATACAGTCGCGGTCTTATGACGAGGTAGCGAAAATGGTAAAAGACAAAGCGAAGTTATTGTCTTCCATACCTGCTATTCAGCCTATCTCAAACAAAGAACTTAATCGCATAGGCTCCGGTTTTGGCTATCGGATCGACCCCATCTACAAAACTGTTAAAATGCATGAGGGCATCGATTTTACAGCACCCATGCGTACCGAGATTTATGCAACTGGCAATGGACGAGTTGTAGAAGTAGATCGCATGCATCGAGGTTATGGCAATATGATCGTAATAGATCATGGTTATGGTTATCGCACACTCTATGCTCATTTATCGAAGTTTAATGTGCGACCTGGGCAACAAGTTAAAAGGGGTGAAATAATTGGATATGTAGGCAATACAGGAAAATCTACTGCCCCTCACCTCCACTATGAAGTCATTAAAGATGGCGCCAAGGTAAACCCCATCAATTTTTTCTACAACGATATTTCTGCCTCCCAATACGAACAACTTATAACCAATGCCTCGGTGGTTAACCAGGCCTTCGACTAAAATGCCTTACAAAGAAAAAGTGATTGAAAAGAGCTATTTCACTATAGGTGAAGTAGCCGAAATGTTTAGCGTAAGCACCTCATTGATTCGCTTCTGGGAACAGGAATTCGATATTTTACAGCCTAAAAAGAACAAAAAGGGCAACAGACTCTTTACCCGGAAGGATCTTGATAATCTTAAAATCATTTTCCATTTGGTAAAAGAACGTGGCTACACACTAAAGGGCGCTAAAATAAAGTTAAAAACCGAGGGAACGGATGTCTCCAAAGAACTTCAGGTGCTCGAAAGCCTACAACGCCTAAAAAGCTTTCTTGTTGAGCTAAAGGCAGATGTAACTGACGATTCAGATGAAACAACTGACTAGTATTCGCCTAATTGCTGATCAAAGTGTTGATAATCAAGTGCTGAATTAAAACATTTATAACAAAACAAGGTTTAGATTGCAGAAAACCTTGGTCATGTGGCGACAAATGAATGGCACAGCTGTATTGGACGAATTGGGTACAGCCGTCGAAAAAATGATACTTCAGGAAAAAAAATCCGGCTATAGACTAAAAATTTGCATCGGAACCGATAGCCAGGTAAAAGGGGCAACTACCGAATATGCCACCGTTGTTGTGCTGATACGTGAAGGCCACGGCGGACGGATGCTGGTACACAAGAGCAAGGAGAAACAAAAAATATCTATCAAAGAACGCCTCTTAAAGGAAGTGGCTATGTCGATAGAAACAGCCTATTCCCTTATTACTGTCTTGAATCAATACGATATTGCCCTAGAGGTACACGCCGACATTAATAGCGACCCACAATTCAAGTCGCAAGTAAGCTATGCTGAAGCGAAGGGGTATATACTCGGTATGGGATTTGAGTTCAAAGCCAAACCCTTTGCCTTTGCCAGCAGCAGTTGCGCCAATAAGATGGTCAACTGATTAGAAACCAATCTTATATCTGCTTAGCCGATAACTCGAAAAGCAGCCTACTCCACCGTCTATATTGTCATACATTGGAAGCGGCTCTTCAAAAGGATTAGACCCTGTATAGTTAAGCCGCTTCACATGGTATTTGTAATACGAATTATCCGTAGTTAAGAGCAATATATCGCGCATTACAAATAAAGAATCCTCCTCAAAATTGTAAAAACCAACACCTGCGGTCATTTGCAGACCATTTTTGCCCTCGTCCTTCGATAATGCATTTTCAACCGTAAAATAGGTGGTATCTCCAAACCAAAAGGCTTGAACATCTCTGCTCATAATGCGGTAAAAATTAACCTCTGCAGGTGAATCTTGCCAAAAAATACGATTCATATTTTTAAACTGCCCGAAACCCAAAGGCACCCTGTATTCTTGTAGCGAGTCTATGGCAGGATTCGAACTTGGAATTCGGGTAATCGCAGTGGCCCGCTCTCCCCTTGGCGTACTGACTTCAAGCCTATAGGTGCCTCCTCCCATAAGCAGAAAAATGCTTTTATGAATAACATACCTTCCATTGGTGGTGAATGGTAGCGTCGCGGAGCTTGTTGTCGAGCTGAGGACAACCGTTGCATCACTTACCCGGTCATTTTCGAGCGTACTCTTCGCAAAGACGGGTGTAGTCATCCTTACTTCTACTAATATAGAGTCCGCCTCCGGACTGATAAAGCTAAAGACTACGAGTTCTGGATCCACTTGAGGAGGATCCACATCGGTAACGGTAGACTCACAAGATGAAAAAAGTGCGAATACGATAAAAAGGAAGTTGATACGCATGGCCTTAGAATTTAATGTTGTAAGAAACCGTTGGAATAATTGGGAAAAGCGTAATCTGCTTTAATGTGCGTTGCTGACCGGAGCTAGGAAACAAAGAATTACTTCCTGCATTACCGATAAAATAGAAATAAGGATTTTGACGATTATAAGCGTTATAAACGCTAATTTCTATGGTGCGGGTATACCATTTCATTTTTTTACTGATTTGCATACCCAAATCCAGCCGGTGATAAGGCGCCATTCGAAACTGGTTGCGCCCGGTATATTGACTCACATAGTTTTGATTAAAAAAATCAAAAATGTCATTTTGGACTGTCGAAGGGTCATGTATCGGCGCATACTGCTCGGCAACCGGTAGTGTAATTGCGTTTCCAGTACCGTAAACCCAGGTTGCCGAAAGGGTTATTCCATTTTTGTCGGGAGCAATCTCACGAAGTGCGAAGGTACCCACTATGGAAATATCATGTCGGCGATCATATCGTGCCCAAAATGCCTTTCCGTCGTTTAATTCATCAAATTGTAGCTGAGTCCAAGACAAGGTATAGCCTATCCAACCTGTAAAGTCGCCCTTTTTCTTTTGCAAGAATACTTCTGTTCCATACGACCAACCACGACCTGAGGTCACTACTTTTTCCCAACTGAACAAATCATCTGATTCATTTTCACCATCAACGGCTAGAAAACTTGAACCTTCTTTGTAAGCAATAATATTATCCATACGCTTATAATAGCCTTCTACTGTCAGCAAAAGCTTATGTTTTGGGATGTCGTAAGCCACCCCCATTGCAATTTGTTGTGATCGTTGGGGCGTAAGTGTTTGCGTGGCTGGCACCCAAAGATCAGTTGGTAGCCCTGCGCCTGTATTAGAAAGCAAATGAATGTATTGATTCATCAATGCATATGACGCTTTCACGCTTAAATTTGAACTTATTTTATAATTGGCTGAAAATCGTGGTTCGAGATTAAAATAGTTAGTGTTTCTAGGTGCAAAATGGGTTAGTCGCAATCCAGGTTGTATGGTTAGACGATCATTTACTTTGATATCATCTTCTATATAAAGCGCATTTTCGTAGGCTATCACCTGATCTTTCGAGGTGGTATCGTTGCTAGAAAAATCATCAATCAATACTATGGCTGAAGGTGTAAAAACATGGCGTGTGAGCAAAGTACCGAAGCGGATGCTGTGATTGGTATTGGGTCGGTAATCAATATCGTACTTCAACGAAACATCCTGAACACCACTCGAGTAAACAAGACTGAATTTTTCATTCAGTACGTTAAAGTTAATATAGTTCTTAAAGGTATAATCCGTAAAAATGAGCGATGCATTTCCAAAAGTTTGATTGTTTATTAAGTGATTCCATCGCAAAGTTCCGGTACCATTCCCCCAATTTACTCCTGCTTCAAAACGGTCTTGACCTCCTTGTTTTATAAAAAAGCGATCCCGTCCAAAGTAACCGCTCAGATAGAGGGTGTTATTAGCATTGAGCTGATAGTTTACCTTGGCATTGAGATCATAGAAATAATATCCACCATCATCATCACCAGGTATGAAAGGCCGAATAAGTGCATCCAAGTAAGTACGTCGGGCACTGACTAGAAAAGAAGATTTGTTTTTAATAATAGGCCCTTCAAAGGTTGCACGAGAAGATATCGCTCCAATACCGGCCTCGCCAGTAAACTGCTCCTTGTTACCATCTTTCATGCGCATATCAATCACCGATGACAAACGTCCTCCATACCGTGAAGGAAAACCTCCCTTGGTTAAGTCTACACTTTTTAAAGCATCTCCATTAAAGAGTGAAAAAAAGCCAAAAAGGTGAAAAGCATTATAAACGATAGCATCATCTAGAATGATTAGGTTTTGATCTGGACCACCACCCCTAACGTACAAACCGGCATTCCCCTCTCCGCCTTTTTGAACCCCAGGCAAAAGCTGTATCACCTTTAATACATCCTTTTCGCCCAAAAGTGCAGGAATATCCTTGATTTGTTGAATTGGGACACTAATTACACTCATTTCAACACGATCACTCTCCTTTTTTTCCAATGCGTCTGCGGTTACAACAACCTCTCCAAGCAACTTGTCGGCAGTCTGAAGTTTAATTTCAAGCGAAACATCCTCACTCCTCAAATCAATGCGTATCGCTTGAGAAAAATAACCGATGTATGAAACAATCACCGTTATCGTATCAGCCGGGACTGTAATGCTAAAAAATCCAAACCCATTGGTAGTTGTTCCTGTTTTCAAACTTGGGATGTACAGCGCTGTTCCAATAAGACTTTCCTTACTACTGGCATCATATACAAAACCACTTAGAGTATGTTTTTCGACATTCTGCCTTTTCTGAGCATATAAATGAGGAGTAAACAAGAGGAGCCACAAAAGCAGTCCACGCGCAATTAACCGTCTAAACATTTTTGAAAATTGGGTAAGTTGGGTATTGCTTAAATGTCAAACTTTAAGCCAAATTTCACGTACTGTTTGCAATTTTTGAGTTTTTTTTACCCTTTTTGCCGATTTTAACTAGGAAATCTAATTAAAAGGCAATTTTGTCCTTTTATTTGATGGAATTTTAGTGCCCTCCGAGTCGAAAAACCTTGATAAAAGGCACTCTTTAGAATCATTCCAAAATAGGTTTCTGACATTCAAATGACAATTCCTGTAGTTAACTCAAGGAACTTTGCACAACCAAAAAGGGCGCCTCTTGGAGAAGCTTACCGTACTCGCTTTTACACACAAGAATTTTTACCTAACTGAATTAGGCAAGCTTGTCGTTGAGAAGCAACAATTAAAGGAAAGATTACATGTTTTGATTGGCCAACCAGAATTGGGCATTGAGGAGGTGTTTTATCTGTCTACATGTAATCGCGTAGAATTCATCATGACGACCGGCCAAACTTTTGGCTCGGCACAGACCCAATTGTTACTGGAGACCTTTTACGAACACTTTTCACCTACCCAGCTTAGCAATTTGGCCCAATTTGCCAAACTATACAAAGGTCAAGAAGCACTCGAACATATCTTCCGCGTAAGTTGCTCCATGGACTCGATGATCATTGGCGAAAGAGAGATTACCCGCCAATTGCGTCAGGCCTACGCAGACGGACTAGAGCTTGGGACAACCGCAGATTTTCTGCGATTAGTAATGAAACAGACCATCAAAACGGCCAAAGAAGTTTACACCGAGACCAGAATAGCCGAAAAGCCTATTTCAGTAGCTTCGGTAGCTGTGCGTAAACTCGTTGATTTCAATTTCAATGAAGATGCTCCTATTCTAATTATTGGGGCTGGCGAAACGAATACATTGGTAGGCAAATACCTGAAAAAGGCGGGTTACCGTAATTTTTCGATTTACAATCGTACGCTCGAAAAAGCCCAACAACTCGCCAACTACATTGGCGGCCAAGCCTACGCTTTAGACCAGCTAAGTGGCCATGCGCATCCTGTTCGGGTAATTTTCAGCTGCACATCCGCTACTTCTCCAGTTTTAACCGCTGCGATTTGGGATACCCTCAAAGGAGATGGTGCTTTCCCAACAGTCGTCATCGATTTAGCTGTACCAAACGATGTTGCTGTTGAAGTTCAAAATGCGCGGGATGTCGAATATATCAGTATCGACCATCTCAAACACGAGGTAGAGAAAAATCTGCAGTTCAGAGAACAAGAGCTCGAAAAAGCCAATTTAATTATCGCCAAAGCAGTCGCCGAATTCCACGGTATCAACCGAATTCGTAGTGTCGAAGTTGCGCTCAGCAGCTTCCCAACTCAAGTCAAAGAAATTAAGAACAAGGCAATGCAGGAAGTCTTTAGCAAAGAACTGCAAGGGTTGGATGCTGGCACGCTCGCATTGGTCGATCGGATGATGTCGTACATGGAGAAAAAGTGTATTAGCGTTCCAATTGTAATCGCGAAAAACATTTTGTTATCCGACGAGCAATCGAAAGGCAAAAAGCCTGCTGCTGTATTACCTTCATGACTATGAAACCGATTATTCTAGGTTCACGGGGAAGCGATCTCGCCCTGTGGCAGGCACGCTATGTGAAAAGTCAGCTAGAAGCACTGAACTTAACTGTTGTCATAAAAATAATTGTCACCCAAGGTGACCGCATACAGCATCTAAGTTTCGACAAACTCGAAGGCAAAGGTTTTTTTACTAAAGAAATCGAAGATGCACTCTTGAGCGCCGAAATTGATCTTGCAGTTCACTCTCTCAAAGATCTGCCTACAACATCGCCCAAAGGCCTACAAATAGCAGCCTTAAGCTACAGAGAAGACCCACGGGACGTTTTGCTTATTCGCAAAGCTGTTCATCAGCCGTTGGCTACTTTTGGTATTGCAGCTAATGCTGTTGTTGGCACCTCCTCGGCACGCAGAAAAGCACAGTTGCGGACTTTTTTTCCTGACATAACTATCAACGATCTTCGCGGAAATGTACCCACTCGAGTGCAAAAGTGCAGAGATGGTCAATATGATGCTATTGTCTTGGCAGCAGCAGGTATTGGCCGGCTGAAATTGGACGTGTCTGATTTCGAGCTAGTTTATTTTGATCCAGAAATTTTCGTCCCAGCGCCTGCCCAAGGCGTTTTAGGGCTTCAAATCAGAGAAAATGAACCTGAGCTGGAAGCTATTCTTCAAAAAATTCACCGGGCAGACGTGGCCGAAACCGTTGACATTGAAAGAAATATACTTGCAGCCTTCGAAGGCGGTTGTCATATGCCGCTGGGTGTTTATTGCCGGAAAATTGGAGCAACCTTTGATGTTTATACCGCAAAATCCAATTCGGCCGACGAACTACCCGTGTATCTGAAATTGACGGGTACAAACGTTCAATCATTGATTGACCAATCTTTCGCCTTGGCCAACTCTCAAAAGCCATTGTCGGTGTTGATCACCAAAAAAGAGGAAGAACTACCGATTTTAAGCCGATTATTAAAATATAACGGCATTACCACCACTTTTCAATCACTCATTCAAACCAAATTAATCCCTGTTCCGGTTTGGCCTGAAACGGATTGGGT
>JBDNIH010000026.1:0-5585 GCA_041688385.1 Bacteroidia bacterium | reverse complement strand
CGTAAAACAAGGCATACGCGAATTGTTCGAAGTCGTGAAATCGCTGGGGGGAACCATATCAGGTGAACATGGAATAGGTTTAGTGCAGCAGGAGTACATGGACATCCTATTTGAGCCAATTCATTTTCAACTCATGAAAGGCATAAAATCTATTTTCGATCCTAACGGGATTCTCAATCCGGGGAAAATATTTGGAGATAACAGTTCCATTAGGGAATAATGACTACTTAAATATTCAGATATTTGGCTATTTAATGGCTTAAAATTATCTGAATTAATTTTATATAATTTATTTTAAAATTTAAGCAATTCCCAAAATAATTGTAGAATTTAGAGTTTAACCGAAATTTTTGGCAATTAAATGCATAATTTTGCATACAATTTATGCATTTAGTAGACTTAATTATTCTAGCCATTTACATGCTGCTCATGTTGGCTGTAGGGTTCTATTTTCATCGTAAACATCAGGATAACGATGATTATTATGTAGGCGGCCGCAATATGGGGAGTTGGCATATCGGATTATCTGTAGTGGCGACAGATGTAGGAGGCGGCTTTTCGATTGGACTAGGAGGACTGGGCTTTGTGCTTGGTTTGTCGGGCAGTTGGATGTTGTTTACGGGTTTAATCGGCGCTTGGTTAAGTGCCGTGTTGCTCATACCAAAAATATGTCGCCATCCTTCCTTTCGGAAATGGCTTACGCTGCCGCAATGGTTTGGAGATCGTTTTGGCTCCAAGGCAGCCTTGGTCGCTGGTTTGATATCGGCCATTGGATATGCTGCATTTACCTCATCTCAATTACTTGCTGGTGCCAAATTGGCTACAGCTGCTTTTCCTGAAATTAGTATTCATCAAGCCCTATTATTGATGGGAGGTGTGGCTGTCATCTACACAGTTATGGGCGGGATGAAAGCCGTCATATATACCGATACCATACAGTGGGTAATACTTATTGTCGGTTTAGGAGGTGTAGGTTTGCCGCTGGCTTGGATAGCCGTAGGGGGCTGGGAGGCAATTCAATTGAGTTTGCCGGCTTCTATGTTGTCGCTGGGTTCCGTCGACTGGGTAACACTTTTAAATTGGTCGATAACTATAATACCCATTTGGTTCGTCGGGATGACTCTTTTTCAACGCATATTAGCAAGTCGAGATGAAAAAACCGCCAAACGCGCGTGGTTTATCGCAGGTCTTTTTGAATGGCCAATTATGGCATTCATGGGGGTGGGTTTGGGCTTGCTGGCACGTGTTGCAGCTGAACAAGGTTTGTATGCCAACCTAAATCTTTTGACGGACCCGGAGCAGGGTCTACCGTTATTGCTGGTAAATATGTTACCTGCTGGCTTATTGGGCTTATTGCTGGCAGCCTATTTCAGCGCAATACTCAGCACAGCCGATTCTTGTTTGATGGCTGCATCGGGCAATGTAGTAACCGACTTCCTTGAAAAAATCAGACCTGCTTGGGCGCAAAACGTTCGCATTTCTCAGGCGGTAACCCTCTTTATTGGTGTCCTTGCCATTGCTTTAGCGTGGCGAAGCACCGAAGTATTAAAGCTCATGTTACATGCCTATGCATTTTTGGTGTCGGGATTATTGGTGCCGATGTTATTTGGCCTATTCGGCAAGTGGGGATCGCAGCGGGCAGCGATTTTTGCCATGTTAGGAGGGGGTTTAACCACCTTAATGATTACCTTGGCGTATGGCACACTTCCTTATGGTGTAGACCCTAATCTGGCCGGCTTGGCCGTCTCTTTGGGTGCTTTTATGCTGATCTCGAAAAACGACGCCAACAAAAAACTAAAATCCACAGCAGTATGACTATTCAACGATATGATGCAACACAGCTACCAGAGCCGGTAACTCAACTCAATATTGCCCGATTTTTAGCAGGTGCTCTCGAAAAATACGGTGACCCTATTTCGCATATTGAGGCCTGTTTAGATTATGCATTAGGAAACAAGCCAGAGCAAGGTGGAGCAGTTTGGGTAGCCAAATCGGAGCAGGAACAACTTTTGGGTGCTGTTGTGGTCAACCATACGCATATGAAGGCTTATATCCCTGAACACATCTTAGTGTATATAGCTGTAGCACCCGAGGCACGCGGCCGGGGTGTTGGCAAAAAACTAATGCAAGCGGCCATTGAACATCTGCCGGGTAGCATTGCTTTGCACGTTGAGGCGGATAACCCCGCCGTAGGTCTGTACGAAAGTCTTGGATTTCAGAATAAATACCTCGAAATGCGTTTGCAAAAATAAGATGGCCATTCTTACACTTAACAGGTCCAGTCTCAGGCATAATCACCAGTTTTTGGAAGGCTTATTCAAAAACACAGCGTCCGACTGGGGAGTAGTCACCAAACTTTTATGTGGCCACAAAGGCTTCATTCAGGAGGTGCTAGACTTGGGCATTAAAGAGGTACATGATTCGCGCGTAAGTAATCTGCGTTTGATAAAAAGGTTAGCTCCAGAGGTTCAAACGGTGTACATAAAGCCGGCTCCAAAACGTAGTATTCCGGCCATCATCAAGTATGCAGATGTGAGTCTTCAAACAGATATTGAAAGTCTAAAATTGCTTTCAGCCGAAGCCCGCAAACAAGGCAAAACCCACAAAGTAATTGTCATGGTTGAAATGGGTGATTTGCGGGAAGGGGTGATGGGTGAAAGGTTGGTAGATTTTTACGAAGAAGCGTTCGAATTGCCTATGCTCGATTTTATTGGACTCGGCACGAATCTTAATTGTTTACATGGCGTAATGCCTTCTCAGGATAAACTCATTCAGCTCAGCCTTTACAAACAAATCATAGAACTGAAATTTAAACGAAAAATTCCTTGGATCAGTGGAGGAACATCGGTAACCATACCGTTACTCATGCAAAAACGCATTCCTCCCGGTGTAAACCATTTTCGCATTGGAGAAACGTTGTTTTTTGGTGCCGATCTTTTTTCGGACGCACTCATTCCTGGGATGCGGGATGATGTATTTAGTCTGGAAGCAGAAATAATCGAACTCAGTGAAAAACCCAGCCTGCCGACAGGTGAACTTGGCTTCAATCCACGAGGAGAACTTCTGGAATTGGATGAAAGTAAATTTGGCAAAAGCAGCTACCGGGCGATTATTGATATCGGTGTGTTAGACACTGATCCCAAATATCTTATCATGCCAGGTGCGGATATGGAAGTATTGGGGTCAAGCAGCGATATGATTGTTATTGATCTTGGGTTAAACCCCAGAGGCTTAAAAGTAGGCGACACCTTGGAGTTTGCACTGAAATATATGGGTGCGCTAAGTTTGATGAATTCAAATTATGTCGAAAAACGAGTGAGCTAAAGGGATGGTTCTTTTTAATTCTGACTTTTTATCTTTGGGCCAAACCTCAATACATGCGTAATCTGTTTGTTCTATTTTTGTTGCCGCTATTTGTGTCGGCTCAGCCTGAATCCGCCGATCCGGACTGGTACACCAGTCTCGCTGTGGACAGCTTTTTTAATGCCACTGCTGCCTTACAAATCATAGATATCCAAAAAGCCGATGTGGCATTGATTGATATGGCTGTTTTTTTTGCGACCAATGAACAAAGACTGAAGCGTAAACTACCAGCCTATCGCTATCATCCGACACTGCGCGAAGCGGCCTTGTTTCATTCAATTGAAATGCGTGACAAACGTTTTTTTAGCCATATCAACAAAGGCGACAGAGAAAACAGGGAGCCAGAACAACGCATCAAAAACAAGGGTGGCGAGAGTTTTACAGCTTTTGGAGAGAACATCATTGAATTGCCTGCCTATAAACTGCGCCCGGAAGAGAGATACGATGCAGTTAAGAATCCCGATGGTACTTTCACCTTTCTAAATTTGAATGGGAAACCCCTTCGTTTAATGACTTATGGCGAGTTTGGACGAGCAGTTGTGAAACTCTGGATGTCTTCTCCCGACCATAAAGCCAATGTAATGAGTAAAGATTTTACTCACTTAGGCTGTGGCAGTGCGTTCGATGAGGAGCCTTTCCAATATAAAACTTTACCACAGACCCTGATTACACAGAATTTTGCCCGTATTTCTGATTAAAAGCATTTAGATTAGCCAGCTGAATACTCAGTCTGTTAAAATCTGAGTCCTTCCTCTATATTTGTTCAGTTTTAAAAAAACCTAAAACCTAATGAATTCAATCTTTTACCTGATCCCTGTGATTGGTGCGGTTAGTTTGCTTTACACCTTCTGGAAATCCAGTTGGGTAGCCAAACAAGATGCCGGCACCGACAAAATGAAAAAAATTGCTGGTCACATTGCTGAAGGCGCTATGGCGTTTTTGAAAGCAGAATACCGCGTATTGTCCATCTTCGTTGTTGCGGTTGCTATATTGCTCGCTGTATCAGCTAATAATGCCAACTCATCTCCGTTGGTAGGGCTTTCCTTTATTATCGGTGCCTTGTGCTCAGGTTTAGCGGGCTATATCGGTATGAAAGTCGCCACTAAAGCAAACGTTCGTACTGCCAATGCAGCACGTACCAGTTTGGGTAAGGCACTCGAAATCGCCTTTGCTGGTGGTTCCGTAATGGGTATGGGCGTGGTTGGTCTTGGCGTTATCGGACTAGGTAGTCTTTTTCTGATTTACAGTAATATGTTTGGGGTTGATACCGCTGAAAATTTAAATCGCGTAATCACAATCATAACAGGCTTTTCGTTTGGTGCTTCGTCTATTGCTTTATTCGCGCGCGTGGGTGGTGGTATTTATACCAAAGCCGCCGACGTAGGTGCCGACTTGGTAGGTAAGGTAGAAGCTGGTATTCCGGAGGATCATCCTTTGAATCCAGCTACCATCGCCGATAACGTTGGAGACAATGTGGGTGATGTAGCCGGTATGGGTGCCGACTTATTTGAGTCTTATGTAGGTTCTATCATCGGTACCATGGTATTGGGTGCAGCCTTTATGGCCCCCGGATTTGGCGATAATTTCAATGGACTCGGTGGTGTTTTGTTGCCGCTCGTTTTGGCTGCAGCGGGTATCATTATGTCTATTGTGGGTACATTTTTCGTACGAGTAAAAGAAGGTGGTGATCCACAAAAAGCCTTGAACATGGGTGAATTCGTATCCTCTGGTTTGATGATTGTGTCTTCTTATTTTATCATTCATTGGATGTTGCCTGCTGAATGGATATTCCATGATGTACTGTATGGTGTTGAGCGCGCTATGACTGCCAACGGTGTGTTTATAGCTACAGTTATTGGCCTTGTCGCTGGCTTGTTGGTTGGTTTGGTAACAGAATATTATACCGGAACGGGTAAAAAGCCAGTGATGTCTATTGTACGACAATCGTCTACAGGTGCTGCTACGAATATCATTGCAGGTTTGGGTGTTGGCATGATGTCGACAGCTATTCCAGTATTGTTAATTGCAGCTTCGATAATCGGAGCCTTTGAATTCGGTGGTTTATATGGTATTGCCATTGCTGCTGTAGGTATGTTGGCCAATACTGGTATCCAATTGGCAGTTGATGCATATGGTCCAATCTCTGACAATGCAGGTGGTATCGCTGAAATGAGCGATCTCCCGAAAGATGTGCGTAAACGCACGGATAAACTCGATGCTGT
>JBDNIH010000172.1:0-1688 GCA_041688385.1 Bacteroidia bacterium | reverse complement strand
GTGGGGGAGTGCATTAACCGAAATAGCCAATAGGCTTTGCGAAGTTGTTGGTTGGTTTTAGAGGCAAATGCGATTTTAGTATCACTAAAATTCAATGCGGGGTGCGTTTCCATAGCTCGAACTTGATGCGAAAATAAGACAATAACATACAATTGCAACGTTGGTTTATATGCTTCTCCTACAAATCTTTCGCCGCGAGGCGTTAGAAATAACCCCTTGGGTGCTGCCTTTGTGGCTTTGTACGGTTTATCCATTTTCTGCTGAACAAAAAGCACTTTCTTTGCATTTAGTTAACATGACTTCTCTGACCGACATACAACCCAAAAGCAGCTGGATCAGTGGCGACCGACCGTATCTGATTGCAGGTCCGTGTTCTGCTGAAACACCTGAGCAAATCAGGGCCACTGTACAAGGCTTACTGCCTGCTAAACCCGACGCTATCCGTGCCGGCATCTGGAAACCACGCACACGTCCGAATACCTTTGAAGGTATTGGTCCTGAAGCACTGCTTTGGATCAAAGAAGCAACCGAAGGGACCGGCATACCCGTGATGGTAGAGGTGGCCAGTGCCAAACATGTAGAATTGAGTCTTGCAGCTGGCATTGATATGGTATGGATAGGTGCGCGCACAACTGTCAATCCTTTTATGGTTCAGGAAATTGCCGAAGCATTACGCGGGAGTAATATTCCAGTTTTGGTTAAAAACCCAGTTAATCCTGAATTGGATTTATGGATTGGCGCCTTAGAACGTTTGCATAAAGTTGGCATCACAAAATTGGCAGCTATACACCGGGGTTTTTCGGGCTACGAAAAGACCATCTACCGCAATCACCCCAACTGGGAGCTACCCATAGAATTGCGTAGGCAGTTGCCTGATTTAATGATGATCTGCGACCCTAGTCATATCAGCGGCAATGCTTTGTTGGTTGCCGATACCGCTCAAATTGCCCTTGATCTCGATTTTGATGGGTTGATGATAGAAACCCACCACGACCCGGCCCGTGCCTGGAGCGACGCAGCACAACAAATTACGCCGGACCAGCTCTGTCGTTTGATGAAAGAGCTTGTTTTTCGCAGAGAGCATATCGAAGACCCAGCATTTAACGCCCAGCTTGAACTATTACGAACACGTATTGATGGTATTGATGAAGCTTTATTGAAACTGCTTGCCGATCGTCTTGACATCATTCGCGACATCGGAGCAGTAAAAATGGAAAACGATATCACCATTTTACAACCCACCCGTTGGGCCGAAATTTTTGAGACCAGATTGGTTGAGGCCAGTGAAAGAAGCCTCGATCAGGCATTTGTAAGTCGGTTACTCCATTTATTGCACGAGGAGTCCATCAACACCCAGGTGAAAGTGTTTCGCGAACAACGCGATAATACACCAAAAAAACAGGCATGAACCAGCAGCTCATCTTTACGGATGAACTTGAAAGTGCCTTAAAGGCGCTGGTGCATGGCTTGCAGCCCTCGGTGGTGGTTTTTTTGGCCGATGAAAACACCGCAATACACGCCCAGCCCCTAGTAAAAGCCTTGGATGGCAGTTTATTTACCGTACCCGCCGGCGAACAAAATAAGGGCATTCGTAATGCCGAAAATATTTGGCAAGCTTGGCTCGATATCGGCCTCGACCGCCATGCGCTGCTGATCAATGTAGGAGGTGGAATGATTACCGATTTAGG
>JBDNIH010000171.1:0-4148 GCA_041688385.1 Bacteroidia bacterium | reverse complement strand
GTTGCCCAGGGTTGATTTATTGGGTGACTACCACTGGAACCGCAGCAACTCCGAAGCTGGCTTTTTGGCCAGCAACCAGAATTCGGGTATTAATTATGGCTTACGCGCCAGTATCAATCTTTTTAATGGATTTCAGGTACAACGTGAGCGTCAGAATGCCCGAATCCGCATCGAGACAGCCAATATGCAACTAGAGCAGGAGCGACTCGCATTGGAAGCGGGCCTCAACAAGGTGTATTTGTTGTATGCAAATGCCTTGCAAATGTTGGCGCTTGAACAGGAGAACTTAGAAGTTGCCGCCCAAAACCTCGACGTTGCCAATGAGCGCTTTAAACTTGGGGCGCAAACAGCACTCGAATTACGCGAAGCCCAACGCCAATATATCGCCGCCGAAACCCGGCTGATTCAAGCACGTTATTTGGTCATGGTGAGTCGCACAGAATTGTTGCGTCTCAGCGGCAAACTATTGTCGTAACTTCAGCTTTTAGCTACTTTTCGCATTACAAAGCCCATTTCAACGCCAATTTGCCGACTTCTCAACAGATAGGTCGCTACTTCATCCGCTGTCCCGTCAGAAGTTTTGGGGTCTTCGTAAGGCAATACAATACGAAGCGTACACCCGGGAACATAGGGGCAGGCCTCATCGGCATCAGAACAAACCATAATAGCTACAAAATCGCTTTTTGGGTTTTGAGCTGCGTCAAATTTTTTGGAGAACATCCTCAATCCGCGGTCAGATGAAGCGGTTTTAAGCAAGTAATTTGGATTGCTGGAGGTGTCCAGGGCTTCAATATGAAACCCATCTATTTGCAACACTTTTAGGGCGTTCGGATGAAGGGCCGTTGCCTCGGTGCCACCGGAGTAAACATACAGTTTATCGATTTGATAATAATTCACCCAAGCCGCCGCCCAAGCTTGCGCGAGGTGACTACGCCTGGAATTGTGGGTGCAAATAAAATTGAGGGCAAGGGGTAAGTTTTTGACTTTTTTTTCTTGAAGATGGTCGATAAGCTTACCCAATTCTTGCAGCCTTGTTTCATTTTCTGGGAGGCGGGCAGCAGCCATTTGGTGTAACTTATTTTTTAACTGACGAAACATGCTATTAGCAACATTTACCGCTCAAGGGATCAAACTGACTAAAAAAGGAATTCACCCACTGGCTATATTTCATCCAATTTTCAGCATGAATGCAATAACAAACGCTAGTACCGCTGATTTCACCCTCAATTAAACCGGCTTCTTTTAGTGCTTTGAGGTGTTGTGAAACGGTTGCCTGTGCAAGGGGCAGAACTTCCACTATATCTCCACAAACGCAGCTTTTGGTGCGGATAAGGTGGTGGAGTATGAACAACCGGGCAGGATGCCCTAAGGCTTTGGTGATGGCAGCAAGTTCATTGAGATCAGTGCCGAAATTTTCAGTTTTGCTTGTACCCATGTGGTTAGAACATTATTTGATTGGAGAATACAGTTTCTTTTTGAGCCATAACGACACTTTTACCATCAGTATCAGTACTGGCACTTCAACTAATGGCCCAACAATACCTGCAAAAGCTTGACCAGAGTTGAGGCCGAATACCGCAATGGCTACAGCTATGGCCAATTCAAAATTATTACCGGCAGCGGTAAAAGAAATGGCGGCATTTTGGCCGTAATCCGCACCTGCTTTCTTCGACAGCCAAAAGCTAATCAAAAACATTATAAAGAAGTATATAACGAGCGGTACGGCAATTTTGAGAACATCAAAAGGGAGTTGAACAATTAAGTCTCCCTTTAAACTGAACATCAGTACGATGGTAAAAAGTAGGGCGTACAGCGTAAATGGACTAATGCGGGGTATAAATTGCGTATTGTACCAAAATTCGCCTTTAACCTTGATGCCAATTTTACGCGATAAGTAGCCGAGTAAAAAGGGAACACCGAGATATAACGCTACGCTTTCTGCTATTTCAAGCATGCTAATATCCATAGCCATGCCTTCCATGCCTAGCCAATTGGGCACCAATGTGATGAAAAACCAAGCAAAAATCGAATAGGTAAGCACCTGAAATAAGCTATTCAAAGCCACCAAGCCTGCCGCATATTCGCGGTTACCCCGAGCGAGCTCGTTCCATACCAAGACCATAGCGATGCATCGAGCAAGCCCTATAAGGATCAAGCCGCTCATATAGCCCGGGTCGTCTCTTAGAAAAATAATTGCCAACACAAACATTAGGATTGGCCCCACCAACCAATTCAGCAAGAGCGAAATACGCATCAACCGGAAATCCCGGAATACCAAGGATAAACGTTCAAACTGCACTTTTGCCAGAGGAGGATACATCATTAGGATGAGGCCGGTCGCAATAAGAACGTTGGTCGACCCGATGCTAAATCTGTCGATAAAGCTGCTGATGCCGGGAAACAGATAACCAATACCCACACCCGCTAGCATGGCCATGAAAATCCATAACGTCAAATATCGGTCGAGAAATTTAAGTCGCGTTGCCATGCTGTAAATTTATCGTATAAATACGATAAACAAAAAATCAGCTCAAGCAAATCCGGTTAACTTTCTATTATCAATAGGTATAAAAGGAGAAATAGGATTTGCGGCCATTTTGGTCAAGTCCTTCGATGCTAATGTTTCCACGAAGGTTTTCAAGTACATCAATAGCTTCGGCAGTGGTTGTAATAGGTGTTTTATTAATGTGGGTGATAATATAGCCATCCCGTAATCCCAAACGTGCCATATATCCTGCGGCAATATTGATAATACGGACACCGCCTGTCAACTTAAACTTGTCTTTTTCGAGTTTACTGATAGGCTCGAAATCTGCACCCAATTTGGCACTATGTATAGCTTCGTTTTTTAATACTTCTGTGGTGCCTTCGGTATTTGTAAGCAGCATAACAGTGGCTTTTTCTTTGCCGTCACGGAGATAGCTTACACTCACTTTTTCGCCGGGGCGATAATAACTCAATTGTTCGTCGAAGGCTGCTTTGCTGTCGATGACTACATTGTTAAAAGTGACTACCACATCGCCCTCCCTAAGGCCGGCATCTTTGGCAGGGCCGTAACCTGCCACGCCATTCACATACACACCTTTAAAACCGCTAAGTTTTAGTTTATCCTTAAGTTTGGCATCGATATCCAACACATCTGCCCCGAAAAAGGCACGCTGTACACTGCCATACTCTTTCAAATCACGCACAACTTTACGCACAATATTTGTTGGAACGGCGAAACCATAGCCATTATAAGCGCCTGTACGGCTCAGAATGGCGGTGTTTATCCCTATCAGCTCGCCCGAGGCATTCACGAGCGCACCTCCAGAGTTGCCTGGATTGATTGCGGCATCGGTCTGTATAAAACTTTCAATAGGTGCAATATTGTTGAGAATGTTCAGGTTGCGGCCTTTGGCACTGACAATCCCGGCAGTGACCGTCGAAGTTAGATTAAACGGATTACCCACGGCCAAAACCCATTCGCCTACACGAACCTTGTTTGAATTGGCCACAATGATGGTAGGTAAGTTTTTGGCTTCCACTTTTAATAAAGCAATATCAGTGGATGGGTCAGTTCCCACTATCCGGGCTTCATAAGCTTGTTTGTCATTGAGCACGATTTCAACCTTAATTGCTTTTTCAACAACGTGATTATTGGTGACGATATAACCATCTTCGGTAAGAATTACGCCCGAGCCGGAACTCACTACGGCTTGCTGGCGGTTGCTGAAGACGTCGCCGAAAAACCAATCGTTAAACGATTGTTGCGGCACATTGGAGGTGGTTTTAATATATACCACTGCCTTGGTGCTCAATTCAGCCGCGCTAGTGAAATCAAAGGGGAGCGTTGAAGTCGGAGGCGCAGAATCGGATACTGGAATTTTAGCAGATTGGATAGCTGCATAGGGGTGGGTTGCAAAATCCATTTCCTTTTCGGCACCCTGAAGAACATTTAAAGTAAAGGCACCGGCCAAACCAGCCAAATAGGCTGCGGCCAGAATGAAGGTGAACGGAAGGAGTTTCGATTTAAATGACATCATACAAATTGCTTTACGGGTCGAACGCAAATTTAAAGAAGAAAAAGCAGAGCTAAAATGCCCTTTAGGCTGCTTTCATGTTCAATAACAAAAAATGTTGTTAGGGCATAATGGACTCAATTTCTG
>JBDNIH010000170.1:0-3633 GCA_041688385.1 Bacteroidia bacterium | reverse complement strand
TCAAAATTGTACCGCAACAATAAGGCACTTCACAACTATACCAATTTCAGCAAAAAAGGTAACGAGGTTTCATTTGTCACTATTGGTAATGCTTCCACTTCAGAGGGTCACTTTTGGGAGACGGTAAATGCCGCTGGGGTACTGCAGGTTCCTTTAGCCATCAGTATCTGGGACGATCAGTTTGGTATATCAGTCCCCGCAAAATACCAAACGTCAAAAGAAAATTTATCTGAAATCCTCAAAGGATTCGATACCGACGAGAATGGTACTGCTTATCGGATGTACACTTGCAAGGGCTGGGACTACCCTGCGCTGTGCGAAATGTACATGACCGCGATTGCAGAAACAAGAGCAACCCATACACCTGCCATTTTTCATATCACCGAACTTACCCAACCACAAGGTCATTCAACCAGTGGCTCTCATGAGAGATATAAATCGCCGGAACGTTTAAGCTGGGAACAGGAAAACGACTGCCTCAAAAAAATGCGCGAATGGATTTTAGCGAACGGCATTGCAACAGATATCATACTCACTGCGCTCGAAAATGAGGCGGTGAGTTATGTCAAATCAGAGCAAAAAGCTGCTTGGGGTGCGTTTAGAAGTGATATTGAAGGAGAACTCTCTACCGCGCTTACCCTTGTCGAGCAACTTGCCAATGTCTCAGGTCAGCGTGATCAGCTGATGCAGCTACATCAGGAGTTAAAAACAACGAAAGAAGCCATCCGCAAAGATGTTATAAGTACCGTGCGCAAAGTTTTACGTCTTACTAGGCATGAAACCCTAGCTGAGCGCACATCATTATTACAATGGAAGCAGGTCATGGACAAACTGAATATCGACCGTTATTCTAGCCACCTACACAGTAAAACCAATGCGGCAGCACTGAAACTACCCGGAATTCCAGCTGTTTTTAGCGCAGACAGCAAAGTGATGAATGGCTTTGAGATTTTAAATCACAGCTTTGATGCCATACTTGAGCGTGAACCTCGCTTTTTTGCGATAGGCGAAGATGTAGGTCTTATTGGAGATGTTAACCAGGGATTTTCGGGTTTACAAGCTAAATACGGCGAATTGCGTGTTACCGATACGGGTATTCGAGAAATGAGCATCGTTGGTCAGGGACTAGGTGCTGCCATGCGCGGTTTACGCCCATTGGTAGAAATTCAGTATCTCGATTACCTCCTTTATGCGCTTCAAATAATGAGCGACGATATCGCCACCCTACAATACCGTACAAAGGGTGGTCAAAAAGCTCCCCTCATCATACGCACACGCGGCCACCGCTTAGAGGGCATTTGGCATTCTGGCTCCCCAATGGGTATGATCATCCATGCAATACGTGGTATGCATGTTTTAGTACCGCGTAATATGGTACAGGCGGCAGGGATGTACAATTTACTCCTCCTAAGTGATGAACCTGCTTTGGTAATTGAGTGTTTGAACGGCTATCGTTTGAAGGAAAAGTTGCCAGATAACTACAGCACATTTACTGTACCCTTGGGCAAAGTTGAAACTTTGCGCACCGGAGACGACCTTACTTTGGTAACCTATGGCTCAAGCTGTCGGGTTGCGATGGATGCCGCAATACAGCTCGCAGAGATTGGAATTGATATCGAAATTATTGACGTTCAAAGCATGTTGCCGTTCGATCTTGAGCACGACATTGTTAAATCGTTGAAAAAAACCAACCGTATCTTATTCCTTGACGAAGACGTTCCGGGAGGTGCCACTGCATTTATGATGCAAAAAGTGTTAGAAGAGCAAGGAGGATACTTTTTATTAGATAGTCTGCCGGCCACATTAACAGCTAAAGCACATCGTCCGGCTTATGGCACAGATGGTGACTATTTCAGCAAACCTAGCGTGGATGATGTAGTTGAAACTATTTATGTGATTATGCAGGATGCTGAACCGGGTGAATTCCCTAAATACCTTTAATATTCACTGCTAATCGCTTTTACGAAGAAGAGAAGTCATTTTTTTACTTAATTTTTTTCCAACAAAAATTTCTGAGTAAGGAATAAGTACTTGTTGGCTAGCATATTTAATGATGAATGGTGATTCTACATTCAACTCGTCCAAACGCACAAAATATATCGTAGGCACATTAGAGAATTTATTGACGTAGCGTTTTCTAGCGCGTGGTGTAGGCTTGGTATTTATTATAATCCCAATTCCCTGAAATCAATTTCATTCATCAGAAGTTGAACAAATTAATCCACCCATGATTCTCAGTAATAGCGTAATATCCATGTTCACCACCATTAACTTTTCAAACACGAACTTTTTTGGCACCCTACCATCCGGCTCAGATAGACTTTCAGCGATCACTTTTTGTCTGTTTAGCACTAAAAAAAATGACCCAGCAAAAAAACTATCCGTTCTTTATTTTTTACTGAAAGAGCAATTTAGGCGAAAGACCATACAACAATATAGATTGTGGTAAGTAAAGCGGTGGCTATTTTAAATAGATCGCTGAACGCAGCTGCTGTACAGGTGCCCGCAAAAAGAAAGGGTTAATTAATTGATATACTCGCTTGCGTAGCGCCTTGCAATAGGGATATAGTTTGTTAGATCGTTTATCCTTGTTTTATTACTTGGGTGAGTACTGATGAATTCAGGCGGCTCATTACCTCCGTCACCTGCCATTCTGCCCCAAAAAGCTGGAGCCGTATCTGGATTATAACCCGCCATAGTCATAAATACTAAGCCGAGTTTATCGGCTTCGCTCTCATGTTTGCGGGAAAAAGGCAGTAAAATACCAACGTTCGCGCCTACACCGTAAGCGGTCATGAATAAATCTTGAGCAGCAGAAGGCTGTGATGAAACAGCGACACTCAATGCTGCGCCGCCAAATTGGGCCAATAAGCCTTGACTCATACGCTCATTTCCGTGGCGCGCAACAGCATGGGCAATTTCATGACCCATTACCACTGCTATGCCATCATCATCAGCGCAAATTGGCAGTATTCCCGTATAAAAAACTACTTTTCCACCAGGCATACACCAAGCGTTGACGGTTTTATCGTCAACAAGATTAAACTCCCAGGCAAAATTCTGGAGCTCTTTCTCCATCTTATTTTTGCGATAGTACTGTTCTACCGCTGCCGCAATTTTTTTTCCAATGAGTTGAATTCTCTCTGCATCCTTGCCAGATCGTATAATTACATTTTCACTTAGAAATTTATTATATTCTTGGCTGCTTAAAGCACTGAGCTCGCCTTCATTGACAAAACTTATCTGTTTTCGGCCGGTAATAGGCACACGTTTACATGCTTCAGAAACAAAGAGTATGAAACTAAGTCCAAAGACCATCCAAAATATTTTTTTCATACCATTTAAGTTATTATTGCGCTCAATCCTTCATCTAATAAAGCAGAGCAACGGGGGGATAGGTCAGAAAATTTACCCTTTTTAACGCTGCATTTACCTTTTAAATGTACAATCCAAGCGCATTGTTCGGCTTGTTCCTGTTGATGTTGACAAATGCGAACCAAACAGTCAATGACATGATCGAAGGTATTCACATCGTCATTAAACAGGATGAGCTCATGTCCTTCGTCCTCCAGCGTTTGAACAAATACATCAAGCTCTTCTTGGTAATCTGTACTATGATTTATACCCCTCACT
>JBDNIH010000169.1:0-1467 GCA_041688385.1 Bacteroidia bacterium | reverse complement strand
GTAGGGCTCAGAATTATGTCCCCGATTGACATACCTTTGCTCACTGTCCAGAGATTTCCGGCAGCGAGACCAGCAGAAATCTTGCTAGTACGCGATTGCAGCAACCGAGGAAGCCATGCTGTGTTGAAGTCACGCCAGTTATCAGGGAGCTGACCTGAGAGGTCTTCATCTACGTCGTAGTCGACCCCTAAGTAGCCATTGATTCGACAATCATCGGCATCACGGCTACCGCCGCCCAGCATTACCTTGTAAAAACGACGAGCCATTATTCTCCCTCTAATCGCATCGATATATAAAAGCTCTAATTGCCTAGAGTATCTGAAGCATTAGAAATCGCATCTCGCAATTTTTCTTTATGCTGTTTTGCAAAGTCGGTCATCTTTGCGATGGCATCTACGAGTTCAGCAACTTTGTCATCAGATGGAGAGGCGCCCCAACCGATGTCTTGAACTTTCACTTCAATGATTGACGTATTTTGTGACCGCCACTCAACTTGTCGCCCTTGAAAGAGTTCCTCAATTTCATCCGCATGTAGTCGTAAATAATCCAGTCCTGCTTTGTTCTCTAGCAAATTACCTCTGTGCAGCCACAGCTGCACTGCTGTCTGTTCCTTCGCAACGTCGTACTTGATTTGGACTGAAGCAATTCCGAACGAACCGGCTTTCCATGAACCATCGCTAGCAACGACGTTTGTGAATATTTTTGTTCGCTCGCGAAGCAAGGGAAGCATTCGCTCATGGAAGTTGAAAATCGATGCTCCTCTCTCACTCGACTCGCGAATATGGTGAGTTGCCTGAAGGACAGCTGCCTTCCATTCATCTGGACGGGAAATAACACCGAATCGAGGGTGATACATGCCCGAACCTGGACTAGTCAGAAGTTCTATCTCTACGAGAAAGAGAGAGATGCCTTCTTCTTTATAGGCCTTGGCTGCTCCGTTCAAGTATTCAGCCAATGCAACAAACTCTGGGCGGTGAGATTCGGCAATCACAATCACGGTTTTGGCATTCAGACCAACGGCATACATGAGCCCCCTGGTCAAGTGGTCGTGGTCAACAGTCGAGAATTGATTCTCAATCGCGATGTGCTCGCCACTCTCAGTCATTACAAGGATGTCAAGCTTTCGCTTAATTCCGGGAACAACAACTTCTGTCTGAATCGTGAAGTCGGTACCTGCGTCAATGTCGCATTCATCAAACAGTTCAAGCAATACCTCACGCCGAGCGACCCATGGCGTAAAGTCCCTGTCTTCCTTCGACCAAGCCTCGCGGATGTCCACCGTTTTGAGGAATTCAACTCTCTTGGAATTCAACGTTGCCCCCTCTGTTGTCTAAAAACGGAACCCTTATCTAGGGCGCCACCATGTAGACAAAACTAGTGGACGCATGTGACGCACAGACTGGGCGCTGCCAAGGGCATAACCGTTCTACGACCAATCTGAAACCAACAAAGCGAACAATTTGCAGC
>JBDNIH010000168.1:0-86704 GCA_041688385.1 Bacteroidia bacterium | reverse complement strand
TGTTGGCACAAATGCGTAGGTTACCTCCAATATTCGGCGTCCAAGATACTGTAAAGGTGTGCTGCAGCGAGTCGCCAGGAGGAATCGTGCTCGTTATCGAGTTGGTGACAATAGAAGCTCCTCCGTTCACACGATACTCTATATCAAAACTAGTTGCCGGTACCGGACCGTAGTTTTTAATGACCACAGTTACTGGAATTGGAGCCGAGCCGTTAACCACCGTGGTCGACGTAGGTGTGATGAAACGGCTTACGCCTACATCTGGATTTTGCGATCCAACAGTAATTACAGCCGTATCAGCTACCGAACAACGTGTATCACTTAAGTATAAGTTCCTGGTGCAGTGAAAGGACCAACAACCAAGCTATCACTCAAACTAGGCGGTGTGGTGTTCCAAACTACTGAAGCCGGAGGTGTACTGATAATCATGCCCGGATTTAATGTGCCGATATTCATCAAATTCGATGCATTCGCCACTATCCAGTCGGTAGCAACGTTATTGTCGCTGTTTGTACGTGTACAACCTGAACTCATGCTACCTAGGGCACCCGACCACATTGCGGTAGTTACGCCAGAGTTGGCCGGGAATGGGAAGCCATTGGTGGCCAAGGCATCCACATGTACACCCGATACATTTTTAAGCAAATAGCCCGATTGTGAGATAGATGAAATACCGTCGTTTGTCCCGCCCGTATTATAGTAGAGGTTGGTCGGATCGTCAGCTCCTGTACCCATGTGGAGAATGAGGATACTGCTACCCGGAATTACCACATTCACTGGGAACGTATAAACGCGAGCTCCAACGCCGAATACCTCAAAGCCAAATCCACTGATGTCAGCAGGTCCTGAGCCCAGATTTGTAATCTCAACCAAATCTTGACCAGAAGCAAAGGCAGGATAGGTAGCTGTTGCGCCAGAACCTGAACGGAACTGTACCACTTCGGTAATCTTTACATTGGCAACACCGCGTGTTGTTGCACGAAGAATTACGGTATCTCCAATTTGAGCCGTTCTTGTGGCAGGAAATACATCTATGCCCAGATAAGCATCCCGGTAGCTGTAAGGATTGCTCAACGGCGAATAGTTGGCGAGCGAATCGCGCATCTGCACCTGGAACTCCAAACGATCGTTAGGGCCGGCAGCAGGAACTACGCCAGACCAAGTACCCGCCAAAGCCGTTCCAGCCGTGCGCACAAGCAATATAACACCTGAAGCTACGCCATTCACCGACCGGAATACTTGAACAGAATCTATACCACGTCCACCGTTATTATCACGCCCGAAGACAGTAATAGTCCGGCTCGTCGGTGCACATTCATTCTGATTATTTGACACCACAATTGAGTCAAACGACGGTGGAAAGATGTCAGGCAAGGCAACACCATTAAATTCATAGGCACCCATATCTGGACCGGTTCCTGGGCCTGCTGGACGGTTGGCACCTGTATAATCCGTATTTGGAAGACCAAGTCTGCTAATCAAAACCGCTCCCGATTCAATACCGCTTACTGTAGCTGCTGGAATATTGAGGTTAGTTGTACTCACAAAAGGTGGTAAACTACGGCCAACAGGTGGAACAGATAAGTTATCGTTATTGACATTTCCAACCGAAGAGATGAGCTTCCAGTCGGCAACGGTTGCATAGTTACCACTACCTGCTGTAATGCCTATGCGCCCAACAAAACTTTGGGCATTGGTATCCACATGATAAGCGTTGTTGTTAAGTGTCAGATTACTAAAGCTGTACGATGTTGGCACCCAAATAGCATTAAATGATGAAATCGGGGTAGTAGAGCTTGCGTTCATGGCGAAGATGTTATTCCGGACATCTCCGGTAACAGCCGTAGACGTAATACCGAAGGCCGAGGCAGCACCCCCAGCTGTAGTGATATTGGTGTAGTTGCCGTACATATAAACACTGTTATAATGTACTCTGTGACCCAAGCCACCTGCTAAGCGTATACCAAAAGCATTAAAAGTCTGACTTGTATTCGAATAATTGAGCGTTCTCAAATCGTATATGACGTTGTTATCGATAATTACTGAGTCACCTGAAATGACATTGATGCCATAAGCACCCCAACCACCTGTACTCAAGTTCTTAATGCCCCAAATCAAATTGCGGCTGATCCGGTTATTGGAAAGCGCTGTTCCTCCCACTTCAATAGCTGCTTGCGAAGTAGCCGTTGTAGTCACCAGATTAAAAATGGTATTCTGGCTAATGGTAGCATTCTGAATATTCTGCATATCAATACCCCGGAAAATAACAAAACTGGCGGTATCTAACGCGCCAATACTGTTGTTGGTTATCGTTACATTCGAGCTCAAATTGGTGAAATTACCACGTACAAAAATACCGTAGAAAGCGCGAGAAACGGAGATATTGTCGATGGTAAGGTTACTCAGTGAATCTGCAGTCCCAAACGTACTTGGCGCAATACCTTGTGCCATAATGCCAAAGGTAGAGCTAACCGTAGTTGTGCCACCTATTACATTCAAGTTCTTAATGGTTACCGTATTCACCGTTTCACCTGGACTACTGCGCAGAAAAATAGCAGCATTGGTTGTCGCCGTACTATTCGTGCGTACAGTGAGGTTACGGCTTGTAGTTCCATTATTTGAACCGTCTAAAGTAAACCACTTCACCCCGCGGAGAACGAGTGCACCATTGTTTGTAGGTGCGTTACCTTCAATCAAAACGTGGGTACGATTCGTTGCTGGAAACATGGAAGTGGTTCGCGTTGCACTGGCCGATGGCCGTCCTGTAAACACAATCGGGAATGTTTCTCCAGTCGTAGCTGTATAAGCCGTATCAATTAGAGTGAAAGTAACTGGCCCTACTAGGATAGCGGCACTATAAAAATTAGCCGCAGCCGTTAAAGTAGCAAATTCAGCAGGTCCCGAAGTACCCACACGATAATTACCAAAGGCCTGCGGGAGAATTCTGTAATTGTAAACCGTAGGTGGAACCACCTGATTTGCTAAGAACAAACCATTACCTCCCAATGGAGCCGTAGTAACAGTGTTGGTCGCATTACGAACCGCCAAATAATACTGAATAGTATCCAGATTGCGTATTCCACCCAAACGGAGGGTATCAATTGTAAAACGGTAAATACTTGCGTTGATTACAGGTAGACTGTCCAACAGCCAAATAGCCTGATTAGATTTTTTGTAAAATAATCTAGCCGTATTCGGCGAAATGGCAGAAGTGCTATCTGTAATAGAGGCCACTACGAATCGGTTTGGACCAAGCACTGTGTCACTCAAAAGAGTAACCGAAACCTGTGAGAAAATTGATCCAGTGAACTCATAGGCGCCAATATCCGGTGTGGTAGCGCTACGTACGTTGTTGTCTACATCGATGTTCACATAACCAATTGGCGTACCCCGGTTATCGAAAGCTGTACTCGATGGTATCGGAATAACAGGGCTGATGAAAACAGGATTTATGGTGCCTGAGTTGGCATCGCGGCCAGTTGCCGTTTGCCAATCCGCTAGCGTGACGTGATCTACTACAGCCAAGTTATCTCTGAAAAATGCTGGCACTACAGCACCACCCATACGGTAGTTGTTGTGGCTGCTCGTTAAAGAGTCGATTATGCTCGTTTGTACAAAACGAACAAGTCGGAATGCAGTTGGCAAATTACCCGTTAACGGGTTAACCTCTACATGGTTATTCTGTACATTCAAGTAAGCATAAGCAGGTAATGTAGCAGAGCCCCCCGTGAAATACAAACCACCCGAAAAGTTAGATGTCGAACTTGTGGTTAAGGAATAAGCTATCGTATTATTGATTATCTCATATGCATCTCTTGGATTCGGCGGAATGGCCGTCGCTGAAAATGAACCTAAAACATTGATAGGCGTAGGGGCCAGTGCAGTAGAGGTAATCGTTGGACTTTGCGAACCTGCAATGACGTTGTTGTAAATCTTATTCGTGTTTTGCGTGATATTATTAACGTCTGCATTCAAGTTCGACACAATAATTCCGCTGGCACTCATATCGCCAGTGATCTTATTGGAAGCAATGGTAATATTAAAACCATTCGCTGCCCAAATACCTGCACCAACCGTACTCGTTGCTGCAAAACCAGAAATAGCGTTATTAATGATTAAAGCATCACTCTGATTTAACGCATAAATCGCACGATAGAGGTAACGGTTGAATGTATTGAGCAATACTTGATTGGTAGACACAAATGGACTCACATTCGGCCCATTAAGCATCACACCATAATAAAAACCGCTAAAACTGCTACCGGTAACCAGGCCTTGTCCCCCACTTACCATAACACCAACGTTAAAAGTAGATACCGTTTCAAGCTGATCGATAAAATTACAGTTGATTACCTCTGCAACAGCACTGTTACCGTAGGTAATACAACCATTGACAGCTGTGGGCATAATTGAACGGCGGAAAGTAAGGTTAGTGAACGATACTTTCGTTGATGAATTAACCGTAAACTGCACTCTATTGCTAGAAGCGGCTGCTGTATCGTGAAATAATGTTACATCGGATGCAACACCGGTAGCACTCGTAAAGGTTACATTGTTGATGCTATTTCCACCCAGAATATGCGCCAAAGTATGGCTGCCATAATAAGTGCCTGGCTGAATCAAAAAGGTTACCGGACCACTAATACCACAGTTGTTTAGATCTGCTACTGCAGCTCCTACTGTCTGATATGAACCAGAAGCCCCAACGGTAAATGTTCCAGAAATACCAGTACATATTGTTCGGGTTAAAGTATCGTTGCTAGGAGTATTATCTGCGCCTAAATTATTCGCATTGGTTGCCCATGTTTTTAAAACGTAGCTTCCGTTGGCAGGAATCGTAACCGGTGTGGCAAAAGTATAATCGTAAAACTGACCAGACGAAAGGGGTACTGGAATGAGCACACCAGGCACAATTACTGGGGTATTATTATTCAGCTGGTAACCAAAATCTACTTGTGAGTAGGGTCTGCCGCTGCATTTTGAACGCGGGCAATCACCTGATTCGGCCCTACTACCGGTACAACTGGGGCGATTAGGGCTGCCAAACGTGCATCACGGCCACTAGCTGGAGAATAACTTACACCCCCAACAAACTGACGAGGTGAGTTAGGATGCGTAGGGCGAGGCCCGCCATAACCTACATTAGTGCCGGTATAAATGGTAAGAATCCCGTTGGTAAAGGTATCAATACCTGTAGCCGGCGAAAATGTTTGGTAAATTGGCGCACCAATTGAACCAGTAGGCACACCCACATAAAAGCCATAAGTAGTACCCGCCGTAAGTAACAAACCTCCTGGAACTGCTATTCTGGACATGATAAATGCAGCAGGAGCAGTGGACGATGGATTTTCAACAGTAGTTGGGATGTTACCCCCTACTTGCGTAAAAGCTGGGCTAGTTCCTACTTGCGGATTGCCATTAATGGCTGTATTGGCGATCCAAATTTCGAGATTGGTAGGTGTACCCACTGAACCTGACAAGGCGATAAAAATACTATCTAGAAAAACAGACGTATTTGACTTTAAATTGAAGGTAATACCTCCACCACCTGCACCATTACCACCCGTGAGTGGCGGCGAAGTATACAAGTCGTTTTGAGCGGTTGCAGGGAAAGTGATCCCCAGCAAAACTACAACCCAAAGAAGTAGATGTTTTTTCATAGAAGAGCGAATTTTGACGCAATTTCGAAAAAAAACAAGCTCAAAAAGCTGAATAGAAAATTAAAAAATCATTAAAACAAAAGCCCCGCCTGAATACAGACGGGGCTCATCAATTGATAGTCTAGCTAGCGGTCAGTTCTTGATAATCAAATTACCATGCTGCACCTGATCTGCCGCAATAAAGCGGTAGCTGTACATACCCGCCGACCAGCTGTCGGTACGAACGGTTTGTACTTTTCCATTTTCGCGATCAACCGCGATAGTCGCTACTAATCGACCCAAATTATCATGGATTTCAAGTGTACCCTTGCCTTGGAATTCATTGAACGCGAAGTTCACGAAAGATTCTGCTGGGTTAGGATAAACTTTACCAATCAAACGGCCATTTGCAGCTAGCTCCTCTACACTTACCGTTGAGGTAAGCACAAGACAAGAAGTGTCATTCGCACGATTCACTTCGTTTGGCATGCCAGTCGTATTCGCACAGATGGTGAAGGTGCCTCCAGTTGCAGGAGGAGTCCATGCTAAGGTGAAGGTATGCATCATCGAATCGCCAGGGGCTATGGTTTGGGTAACCGAGTTGGTAATGATAGACGCACCACCATTTACACGATATTCCACGTCGAATCCAGTTGCTGGAACACCGCCGTAGTTTTTCATACGTACAGACACGTTAATAGGGCTTGTATTGGTGATAACAGTTCCACTCGCAGGCGTTACAACAAGTGAAACACCAATGTCTGGAGCACTATTACCCACCACCACGGTAGATGTAGCCGAAGCGGTACAACGACCGTCGCTCACTGTAGCGGTATAGATAAATGTACCTGCAGTGGTAAATGGACCAACCACTAAAGTATCCCCGTTGGTAGGAGGTGTTGTATTCCAAACGATGCCCCCAGCAGGTGTGCTGAGAATCATACCTGGATTTAATACACCCACTGTCATTGGTAGCGCAATCGAGCTTACAACCCAGTCGGAAGCAGTATTGTTATCACTGTTAATCCGGCTAGCTCCGGCAAAACCGCTCATGGCTGCTATTGTACCAGACCAATTAGCCGTTGTAACGCCAGAGGTAACATCGAAAATATAGCCATTCGATGCTACGACGTCAACAATTACGCCTGCCAAGTTTTTCAGCACATAACCTGTAATTGAGGCAGAAGAGATCGCATCTGACCCACCACCTGTGTTGTAGTAAGCATTTGGTGCAAGGTCCGTTCCAAGACCTAAGTGTAGCACCAAAACACTATTTCCTGCAATCACAGCTCCTGAAGGGAAAGTGTAGGTACGTGCACCTGCACCAAATACTTCAAAGCCAAAACCACTCAAGTCGGCCTGACCGCTACCCAGATTACTGATCTCAACCAAATCTTGTCCGGTTACATAAGCAGGATACGCTACGGTTGCACCTGTTCCTACACGAAACTGGACTATCTCTGTAATTTTTACATTGGCAATACCAACCGCCCTTGCACGCAGGATGACTGTGTCACCGATGGCTGCATTTCTAAGGGTTGGGAATACCGTTACACTCAAATAGTTATCGGTGTAAGAGGTTACGTTCGATGTATCCCTCAAACCAAGCGAATCAACTACCGATACAAAATAACGGTTACGGTTTACTGGAGCACTTACCGGAATAGTTGCCGTCCAGTTGCTGGTTGTGCCTACACGGGTCATTGGAATAGCCGTGTAAGTTGATGTATTGGTGATATTGTAATGCAGATTTACACTGGTCAATAAACGGAACTGCGTGACATTCGCTGTAATGGCGCGGGATGCATTGATACAACTATCAGTAGCCACGGTAACCGTATTAATGGTAGGATCAGTTGGCAAGTCAACAATAAAGGAATCTATTCCAATACCTTCAGCCTGGCCGCTGCCATCCGAAGTGAAGTTAAAACGGAAACGTACGCTAGCCTGTCCTGCCAATTGCGGCAAAGTTATCTCCGCAGGCAACCATGCTCCTGAACCAACGCCACCGATGTTGGCCCAAACCGGCTGTCCATTACTTGAATTTACAGTTGCAGAAGTATACCAGTTGATACCACTTCCAACCGTTCCAGCTACAGTCCAAGTTGAACCGCCATTCGTGCTGAACTGTAAGTTCGCGCCATCCCAGCCTTGCTCTGTTTCAAACCAAACGCCAAACTTAACACGGACATTACTTAGCGTGCTCAGATCAAAACAAGGTGAGGTGATGTTCGAGTTTTCACCGTTGTTGTAATCGCCCGCCAGATTAGTCACCCAGGCATTGTTTCCACTGTATGCCGGAGCTGCGCCACCTGCAACAGTTGGTGTACCTAAGGCCCAGCTCGATGCTGCTCCGCCTGCCAACCAGCCTCCGTTGCCATTCTCCCAGCCTTGAACATAAGGGAAGGTATTAATAACAGGGATGTTGGTAACAGAAGTTCTTGAGGTGTCATTGGTTAAATCGGCATCTCCAGCGCGACCATGGTAGGCTACAAAATTGTAGGTGCTTCCTTGTAAACTAAGATTCGTAAGCGTGGTGAAGTTGTAAATAACCGTATCACCTGGATTAATGGTGCCAGCAAAAGTTTCTGATACTGGCGTAGCTCCATTCACTGCATAGAGCAATGGGAAAGCGCTTTGTGCTGCAGTGCCTTTGTTGATTAAACGAACAGATACCGTGTCTGAACCCAAACCACAACCACTATTCGGGCGAAGTATCCGGTCAACAGACAAATCAACAGGAGGCGGCAAGAAAATACGGAAATTATCTAAATCAAAATAAACATCTATACCACTCGACTGCCTGAACGAAATGCGTAAGGCAATGCGCTGACCAGCATATGGCGTCAAGTTCAACCGGCCGAAAGCAAACTGATTGGAAGCTACATAATTCTGATCCGTCAAATTGGATATCGTCTGGAAGCTTACGCCACAATTCGTTGAAACTTCAACTCTAATGGTATCACCCACGCCTAATGGCAGCGCAGTTCCAGGCCAAACCCAACCACCCCAAGTGGTCATTTTATAAGCATATTCAAAAATATAACCTGGTCCAGGAACAGGGCCTAACAATGGAAGTGTAACACTTGAAGCATTGGAGGCGTAAACATTATAACGTAAACCAGGTGTTTGCGAAAATCCAGTTATTAGATCAAAGCCCATATTGGTTGCAAATCCATTGGGAAGAGTAGTTAGGCCATTAAAGTTTTGGCTAAACGGTAGTGGAGCCGATGTTGCAAAAGATATCGTCCGTGTACCTGTATTATTTAGAACATTACCATCGGTTGGTGCTGTCAAATCAGCTGTCAAGGTGTAAGCACCCGCAGTTGAATAGTTAACAGCACTTGAAACTAAGTAAGTACGTGAGCTATCTACCTGAAGTGAATCCGTATTAATGTTTAGAGTAAAACCTTGCGGGATTGGACCGCCAACAGTCAGTGTAAGCACAGAATTGTTGGTAGCAAAATTAAAGGCCTGAAAACCCACGTTTTTAACTGTTACCCTAACAGCTTGGTTGCTGTCGGCACAGGCTGAATTCGATATTACTGCAGTAATACCTAAATCAAAAGGTGAAGGCGTAAACTCGTAAGCACCTATATCAGGCGTAGTAGCGTTACGTGCAGCACCCAGTATATCGGTAGTCACGTTTGCTATTGGCGTCCCCAAATTATCGGTAAGGAATGCGGTAGGAATGGCCAAAGTCGACGAGCTGAATCCAGGATTCCGGCTGATTGAGTTAGCATCTTGGGTGCTGGCTGTTGTCCAGTCAGCGCGCGTCAAATGCTCAATTCCAGCCACGCGGACGACGGCATTCGTTGATGCCACACCATTGGCCTCGTCGTATAAATACAGATTATTATAGTTTGAGAGCGATACAGCTACCAAACTGTCGTGACTAAAATAAAGCGAGCGCATGCCAGATGCCGGATTCGCTCCTGAAGGCTGATAGGCTACCAACATATTATTGCGTATGGAAGCACCATTCCAAGCTGGCGTGGTATTGCTACCGCCTGTTAAGAACAAGGGCGCCATAAGCGTGGTGGCACCCGCAGTTGGATTAGCGCCAATATTCACAGAGTTATGCGTAATCTCTACCCGGTCGCGTGGGTTTACAGGTGCGGTAGCGAAAGAACTAAATGAGCCACTCAAGTAGATACCATATAAACTTGTAAAACCACCTGTATGTAAAAACGACTGGCCAGATACTGAATTATTTACAATTCTGTTTTCCAAACCAAGACTGTCATTGGCGTTCACAATGAACATACCACCATTTGCGAGTGTACCCGAAATGGTATTCTCGCTCACCGTCATACCAATAATTCGAGACATATATATGCCGTAACCGAAAGTAGAGGCAGCAGTAGAAATGATATTGGCCGATACATTCGTCATCGATTGATTAATGCCATAAACACCGTACCGATAGTTCGTTATGGTATTATTGGTAATCTGGTTGAAGCTCTCATAAGCACTATTCGTGGTTGGCCCCGTCAGATAAATAGTATAGTAAAAACCATTAAAAGTATTACCCGTGATATTCAGATTATCCGCATTATCAGCGAAAATACCGTAGTTACTAAAAGAAGTCGTAGCCAAAGGTGTTTGGTCATCAAACACACAACCTATTACCGTACCGAAATTAGACTCACTGGCAAATCTCACTTGAGAAAAAGTACCTGTGGGGGCATTCACAGTGCGTCTGAACGTCATCAGAGAGAAATTCACACTCGGTGTGCCGATTACATTAAAGATCGTCTTGTTTGCTGCTGCAGCTGCCGTGTCGTGAATCAGAATCACATCGGCAGCATTGCTGGTAGAAGAGGTAAAAGTGATGCTATTTGGTGGAACCGCACCTAATATATTAGTCAAGGTATAACTACCATAATAAGTACCTGGCTGAATGGAGAAGGTTACCGACTGGCTGATACCGCAATTATTCAAATCAGCAACAGCTGCTGCAATATTTGGATAAGTACCTGTAGGCCCAACCGTAATCGTACCGGTTAAACCCGTACAAATATTTCGTACGATTGTATCATTACTCGTATTGTTGTCAGGGCCTAAGCCGTTGGCGTTGCTGAGCCACACCCTTAAGGTGTAGCTACCTGGCGTAGTGATGGACAAAGGTGTAGCGAAAGTGTAGTTAAAACCTTGACCAGGTGTTAATGGTGTAGGTATGGCTACTCCGGCTACAGTTACCGGCGGATTATTGTTTAATTGATACGCCAAGTCTACGCTCGAAATCGGATCGGCGGCAACATTCGCTATGCGCGCAACCACTTGGTTGTTACCAACTATCAGATTGGTGGGTGCAATTAATGCCGTCATGCGCGCATCCCGGCCGCTAGCCGCGAGTACAGAAATACGTAAATCTGGGCGATCACTTACAGCGCCATTGATACCAGTAGTCATTGAACAACCGGCAGCATTATCAGCATAGTAGTAATAGGTAGCCGGAAAACCAGCATTGCTGGCACGGGTACCATGTACTGTCTGATAAGCCGTGTTGTCGTAACAAAACTCAACCAATAAATTAGAAACCCCATCCCACAAAACTGGTGTGGTTGTTTTAAAAGCATTTAGTCCGACAAAAGGCGTATGTAAAGCCGAAGAGTAAACTAAAACCATACCAGCTGGATCAAAAACACTTGCATCCATTGCTGTAGTCAGCTTCACCTTTATTTCCATATTGGAAACATCGGGGGAACCAACGGAGGTAATGTAAATACCCAAGCTATCAATAATACCTGGCGTTACACCTGCAGCGATTAATTCTGATGCCCGGTATAAATACTGGTGGCGACCATCATGCCAAAAGGTACTCCACGGAATTACCGCATTGTTGGTATTGGCTATTCCTGGCACTCCTCCGGGGCCATTAATATCGGCTCCCAACTGTGCTGCTGCCGACATAGAAATTGCCATAAAGGCTATCGCAACAATCCATTTACGTAGTTTTTGTATCATGTGCTAAAATTAGAAGTCCTAATCTAAGAAATTTTTCGCCTGTCTTTTTCGCGACAGTCCAACTTTTTTTTCCGCATTTGGCTCAAAATGCGGGTTATTACTGCATTTTTTTGAGGAAAAATCGACCCCTGAAATTAGAAGACCTCAAAAAATAGGGCTTTAAAATGTCTGAAGTACGATTTGGCGCTTGACAAAAGAGAATATCAGTTTTGTTCAAAATTAAGCCTACGCCCACGAACGGCGGCATCGAATTTCCCCTCTTTCCAAGCCAATTGGCCATTTACCCAACAATGTGACACCTGATACTGAAACGTTTCACCTGCAAAGGGTGACCAACCACACTTATACAATAGGTTATGCTTCGTTACTTGCCAAGGGCGGTTTGTTACGGCCACCAAATCGGCCCAATACCCTTCGCGTACAAACCCCCGATTGGCAACGCGAAATAAGATGGCCGGGTTATGTGCCATTTTCTGCACCAGCATAGGTAGGCTCAGTTGACCTTGCCGTACAAATTCGAGCATGGCCACGAGACTATGTTGTACCAATGGCCCACCTGATGGTGCTTGCAGCATAGGTTTTTGTTTTTCTTCAAGCGTGTGGGGGGCATGATCTGTCGCCACAACATCTATCCGGCCATCTAACAAAGCTTTCCAAATTGCCGTTTGATCTGTTTTGGTTTTGACCGCCGGATTCCATTTAATCAGATTCCCAAGTCTTTCGTAGTCCTCATCACTGAACCATAAATGATGGATACAGGCCTCTGCAGTGATGCGTTTTTGCTCAAGCGGTAAGTCATTGCGGAAGAGCTCCGTTTCTTTTGCCGTAGAGATATGTAGCACGTGTAGGCGGCTATTGTATTTTTCGGCCAGTGCTTTGGCTTTTGAAGAAGAGGCGAAGCAAGCCTCGGCATCGCGGATGAGGGGATGAAAGTGGACAGGCAGGTTTTCACCATACTCAGCTTTATACCTTTCCAGATTTTCAGCAATCATTTTATCGTCCTCGCAGTGCACGGCAATAATAGCGGGCACTTCTGCGAATATTTGGGAAAGGGTATGGAGGTCATCTACCAACATATTACCTGTGGAGCTGCCCATGAATATTTTCAGGCCGCATACCTTACTAAAGTCCACTTTCCGGATCTCAGCCAAGTTATCGTTGGTGGTGCCCATAAAAAAAGAGTAGTTGGCCGCCGATACTTCTGCTGCCCGGCTATACTTCTGTTCCAATAGCTCAACCGTGGTCGCACCCGGAACGGTATTAGGCATCTCCATATAAGAGGTAATGCCACCGGCCACGGCTGCCAATGATTCTGTGCGGATGTCGGCTTTGTGCGTTAAGCCAGGTTCGCGGAAGTGAACTTGGTCGTCGATAATACCTGGAAGCAACAAATCACCCCTTAAATCAACAACACGATCGGCAACTGGCAATTTTTGTAATCCACTGATTTGCCAAATACGGCCATTTTTCAGCAATAGGTTGCCTTCAAAATCTAAACCATCATTGATGATGCGTGCATTGCGAATTGCTATTGACTCCATTTGCGTATATTAGTTGCTTCAAACTTTTTTGGCGTTCACGCCTTCCACTTAAGCGAAATCAAAATTACACGAATGACAAAACTTCTCCTTTGCTTTTCACTTCTATTCCTACAGCTGACTACTTTTGCACAAAATGGCATCATTGATGGCCCTTTGCATAGTCAACTTACCGATCCCGCTCGACAAAATGATTATTTCAGGGTGCGCATACTGCTGGCCGACCAAGTAGACAACTTTGCCCTCTCGGCTAAACTGGATGCAGAACAAGCCAATCGGGATACAAGGGTACGCAGGGTAGTAAAGGCATTGATAGATAAGGCAGCGGCAACACAGGGACCTTTGCTTGAGCAAATCAATAGTCTTGCGCAAATGCACCCCGAAAAAATCAAGTTCTACCAGCCCTACTGGATTGCCAATTTGGTGGTAATAGATGCTCAGGCAGCTATTATTCTTTATTTGGCCCAATCCGTTCCGGGTATCGCGTTAATTGATCCTGATTTAGACTTGGAGTTTGTTACCGACCCTATTACGGTCGATCCAGTAAATGCCAGTCCAAACGCAATCAACGGCAGCGAAATCGGGCTGCGCGTCATCAAGTCTGACTCCCTTTGGAAGCGTGGTTATACCGGCCGCGGTCGTTTAGGGATGATCATCGATAGTGGTGCCAGTGGCCTCCACCCTGCTCTCGTAGAAAGCTGGAGAGGTAATTTTGCCCCCCTCAACGAAAGCTGGCTCGGCCCCGGCACCTTGCCCAACGAATGTGGTGGCAACCACGGCTCACACGTAATGGGCATAATTTTAGGATTACAACGCAACACCAACGACACCGTAGGTTCGGCCTTTAATGCACATTGGATAGCAGCATCGGGCATTGGTTGTAGCGGTGGCCCCTCGGCTACCGCCGCGTTTCAATGGGCTTTAAATCCCGACAACGACACAACGACCTCCGATGATGTTCCAGACGTTGTAAATAACTCTTGGGGTGGCTCAAGCGGTACCAGTCAGTGTAATGGCAGCTACGTGCCCATTTTTAACGCACTTGAAGCAGCCGGTGTGGCCGTCGTTTTTTCGGCAGGTAACAGCGGGCCGAATGTGTCCACGATTACCTCTCCCAAAAACATCAATACCAATGAGGTGAATGTGTTTTGCGTAGGCAACATCAATGGGAATAGCGCCGCTTTACCCATAGCTAACAGCTCAAGCCGCGGACCTTCGGTTTGTGTTTCTCCCGAAGCCCCCTTGCTTATTAAGCCTGAGGTGGTAGCTCCCGGAACCAGTGTGCGTTCCTCCGTTGGCGCCAATGGTTACAGCAATTTTACCGGCACTTCCATGGCAGCACCACATGTAGCCGGAGGCATATTATTGTTGAAAGAAGCTTTCCCGAATGTACCAGGCAGCACCATCATGCGTGCCATCTACAACACTGCGATTGATATGGGTGCCGTTGGCGAAGACAATACCTACGGCAATGGCCGGGTAGACTTAAATGCTGCATTTAACTTCCTCGCACTTACTTTCACCCCTGCCGTTCCTGTCGGCGGTGCGTACAACATCAAAGCCGAAGGCATTAGCGGCATCAATAGCATAGTCTGTGCCGACTCTGTGCGCCCCATCATTGCAATTCGTAATCGTGGCGACTCAGCCATTACACAAATCACTATTGATGTAACTATCAATAATGTGGCTGTACTGCGCTTGCCATGGACAGGTAGTTTAGCCAGCACGGCACTGTTGAACCTTACGCTTCCCTCGCTTTTTGTGCCAGCCATGAGCAGCAACAATAGCATCAATGTACGCCTCAGCCTCGACACCAGCTTGGTGGAGCTCGATACCTTCGACAACCGTATTCAAACTACTTTCCAATTACGTACTGCAGTTGCGGCACCTTTTCGGGAGGAGTTTGAATTCCCTAACCTTTCTAGCTCTCCATTTTTCGTCCTCAACGCAGACAATGGTATTGGTTGGGGCATCAACAGTTCCAACGGCATGCCCAATTCAATTCGTTCCGCTATGATGAATTGTCATGCCTACAATAGCCGTGGTCAGTTTGATTATATGGAAACGCCACGTATTTCACTACCAGATACCGGTCAAGCCCTGTTGCGTTTTTACCTTGCTTACGCCGAAAATCCAGGCAATAAAGACAGTTTGTTTATCGACATCTCTACCGATTGCGGAAATACTTTTGGCACCCGCATTTATGCCAATGGCGGCGCAGGCATGGCCACAGCTACTCCTCGAAACACCCCTTTTATACCTGTGAGTGCAGCCGATTGGCAGCGTATTGAATTGCCGCTTAATGCCTTTGTTAACCAAAATGACATCATCATCCGTTTTGGCACCAAAAACGATTTTGGCAATAATATTTATCTCGACCGCATTGTAGTTACTACCAACAGTAACCGACCTATAGCAGATTTCAGCAACAGCTTAGCCACAGGATGCGCTCCCCTAGATGTGTTCACCACCACCCAAAGTTTGTTTGCTACCAGTCAACAATGGCGCTTCAATGGTACAAACGGCAACACACTTCCGCTCGACACCACCAATTTCCAAAGCGGGAATCAAAACCTCAGCCTGATAGCCACCAACAGTCATGGCAGTGACACCTTGAGTTATACCGTTGTGGTGCCAAATAACCCGGTGGTGAATTTTAATATCATAAACAATACGGTTCGCCAGAACCAGAATATCCTTCTCGTAAATATCAGCCAATTTGCCTCCAACTTTTTATGGAATTTCGGTGATGGCACGAGTTCAACAGCATTTGGCCCTGCAAAATCTTATGCCGATACAGGCTGGTACGATATTTCGCTCACCGGTACGCACAACGGCTGTGCAGTGACACTAACCATTCCCAATGCCATATATGTCATTGACCTCTTTACCAGTACCGAAACTTTGGAGCGTGTAAAATGGAAGATATATCCGAATCCAGCCAAGGACGTTCTGTTTATTGAAGCTGATGCAGCCATTAAAGGTGGCATACGCATACTTGATTTGTTGGGTCGAGAGCACATCAGCATCACAGGCACCAGCGAAAGTCGACTCGAAATACCGCTCAACCAACTAGGCAAAGGGATGTACCTCGTCCAGCTCAAGACAGATCAGGGGGTCTTGCAGCAGAAGTTGATTAAAGAATAATCCTCGTGGGCCGGAAACCAAATCCGGCCCGCGCTGTTTTTAAACCATGTCGACCCCTAAAACCGCCCTTGTCATTGGCAGTGGCATGGCTGGATTAAGTGCAGCAAGTTTGTTGTCACAAGCCGGAATTCAGGTCACCCTACTCGAACAAAACTGGATGCCAGGCGGGTGTACCGCAACCTATTGGCGCAAAAATTTTTGGTTTGAGAGCGGAGCAACCACACTTGTTGGCTTAGGAGAAGGAATGCCGTTGCAGGCCATACTCGACCGCACCGGCATAAAAGTGAACGCCCAAAAACTCGGCACACCTATGCAGGTGCTGTTAGATGGCCAAATTATTACCCGGCATGAAAAGCTAGCGGACTGGATAGCGGAAGCCGAGCGTGTGTTTGGTAAGCCAGGTCAGGCTGCTTTTTGGCGGTATTGTTACCGTATCGCTGCTTTAGTGTGGCGCACCAGCGTAAAACAGCTTAATTTTCCGCCCGATCGTTTCAGTGATTTGCTAGCAATGGCAAAAGCTTTCCGACCCGAACAGCTACGTGCGATACCTTCAGCTTTCCGTACAATCGCCGATTTACTGAAGCAGTTCGATCTGGATAAAAACGAAATGTTCTGTCGTTTTGTAAACGAGCAGCTTCTCATCACCGCCCAAAACAAAGCCGGCGAAGTAAATGTACTTTTCGGAGCCACCGCACTCTGTTACACCAATTTCCCTAACTGGTATGTGTCAGGCGGCATGCGAAATCTGGTAGCTCCTTTTGTCAGTTACATCGAACAATTGGGTGGGGAAATTCACTATAAAACCGAGGTAAAGGTCATTAAGCGCAAAAAAAATGGCTATTTAGTGGAAACCAATCAAGGCGATTTTTCAGCCGAGCTGTTGGTAAGTAGCCTTCCGTTAAACAACCTGGCACCGCTCTGGGAAAAAGGGAAAGTCCGCAAAAAAATCGAAGCCCATTTGTTCCCCTCCACGCAACTCAACAGTGCTTTACAATTGGGCATCGGTTTCAGTTCACACCGTACTTTCGACGCATTGCACTATCAACTTCATCTTCCCTCACCCCTACCGGGTTTGCAAAGTGCGAGTGTGTTTGTGTCGTTACACCCACCCGACGATACCGAGCGGGCACCGCAAGGCCAGATGGCTGCATCCGTCAGTACCCACTGGCCGGACCCACAAAACCAATTCATAGGAGACCTAGCTGTTTTGGAAAATGCCATTCTTGATTTGCTTGCAAAACAAAACTTTCTCCGACTGGAGAACATCCATTACCTCCACAGTTCTGGGCCAAAAAGCTGGGAAAAATGGACGGGGAGAAAATGGGGTTTTGTGGGTGGTTATCCGCAGTTTAAACATATCAAACCCTGGCAAATGATGTCGGCACGTTTGGACCAAAAAGGGGCTTATGTTTGTGGAGATACCACTTATCCAGGCCAAGGTATTCCAGGTGCTTGTTTAAGCGGTTTGATTGCCTTTGAGAAACTAGCCGCCGACCATCAATTATTATTGCGGGTAAGCTGATAACGTAATCCGAGTGTGATTACGTTATTATAGGTCCCCCTTTGTACCAGCGCAAAAAAAGGCAAAAAATTAGCATTTGGGTCGATGCTAAACATGGAGTAATTGGCACGCACGAAAGCGTAGACTTTGCCTTTTAGTTGGTACCGAGCACCTAGGAGCAGTGCGCTTTCAAAGCGTGAAAAATTGGTGTTCAGTAAATTATTTCGGAGATCTCGGTAGTTGTACGACAGTAACATATTACCGCTAATACCCACTTCCACATCTAGATTATCGCGAAATTCCCAGATTAACAGCAGCGGCACATCTATATAGTGCATCTGCAGGCGTATCCAAGGCCCTTCATCCAAGGTCTCTGGTTTAATTACCCGCCTACTGCCCTTTTGGCTATAAGCCATCTCAAACTGCCATGATAAGCGGTCGTTGATTGCCCGGTTGACAAAAGCGCCGGCATAAATGCCGAGCTTATTATAGCCGCCCAAACCGTCACCATCGAGCTGGGTACCACTGAGCCCGCCCACCAAACCTGCATTAAAGTTTTGGGCACCACTACTTAAGGTCAGCAATAAAAAAGGGATGACCCAACACAGTTGTTTCATCCCCCAATATACAAAGCAGGTCTTTTCAGAGCACCATTAATCGCTGGAATAATAAACGTAAATGACCGCTATCGATCATCTCTGCCAGATGTCCATCCCGCAACGCTTCATTGCGGCTATGCGCCGTCATGAGCTTTTGGAGACCAATCAAATCGGCTTTTTCAAGTAATTCAGGCTTTTCTATCAGTTTTTCGGCTTCTTTACCCCAACTGATCCAATCGAAATCATAGATAAAATCCCGTATGCGCATCTCATCGAGCAGGGCATACAAGGGGTCAGCTAAACGTATCAACTCAATTTCTTCATATTGCTCGCGGCTGTACCATTCGGTAAGCGCCAAAACCCGGGCAACATATTGTTTCAACTCGGGTAAAGTTGCGGCATCAAAATCATTTAGCATCAGGCCTGGGCAGTTGGACCTCCAAAGGTCATAGGTACGCCACCTTGCCCATGATCATTCATATCTATTTCGCCATACACCTGCTCAAACTTCTCGATGTTATCGGCTAACGCATGCAACAAACGTTTGGCATGGTGTGGGGTAAGTATAATGCGTGATTTCACTTTAGCTTTTGGTACGCCCGGCATCAAACGCACAAAGTCTACCACAAACTCCGCATTGCTGTGGGTGATTATAGCGAGGTTCGAGTAGGTTCCTTCGGCCATCTCTTCGCTCAGTTCGATGTTTATTTGGTTCTGGTTTTGAATATCGTCTTGCATAAAAATTGCTTTAAATAGAAAGGGAGCCGTTGATCGGCTCCCTTTTGGTAAACATGTGCAACGATCAATTGACAGTCATGTCCTCGGCGTGCTTCGAAGCCATTAGCTTCTCGTACTCTTCCATCGAACCGACTACAATTTTCTCATAAGAGCGCCAGCCTGTACCGGCCGGGATGAGGTGACCTACGAGTACGTTCTCTTTCAGACCAACCAATTCGTCGACTTTACCTGCGATGGCAGCTTCGTTCAACACTTTAGTGGTTTCCTGGAAGGAAGCCGCACTCAAGAAGCTACGGGTACCCAACGATGCCCTAGTGATACCCTGTAACATCGATTGTGACGTTGCTGGTATGGCTTCGCGGTATTGCACCGGCTTCAAATCTTTGCGCTTTAGCATCGAGTTTTCGTCGCGTACCTTGCGGAGATTAACTACCTGACCAACTTTCAGATTCGACGAATCGGCAGAATCTGTAACGATTACCTTGTCGTAAATCCAGTTGTTCATTTCGGTAAACTCAATCTTATCCGCTACTTCCTGCTCGAGGAAGCTGGTATCACCCGGATCGATGATCAATACTTTCTGCATCATCTGGCGGACAATCACTTCGAAGTGTTTGTCGTTGATTTTCACGCCCTGAAGGCGGTAAACCTCCTGGATGTTATTCACCAAATACTGTTGCACTGCACCAGGACCTTTGATAGAAAGGATAGCAGCAGGCGTGATGGCACCATCCGACAAAGGATCACCGGCTTTTACAAAGTCGTTGTCCTGTACCAAGATATGTTTGCTCAAAGGCACCAGGTATTTTTTTACCTGTCCATCGCGTGATTCAATGATAATCTCGCGGTTACCACGTTTCACACCACCAAACGATGCAACACCGTCGATTTCAGTTACGATAGCCGGGTTTGATGGGTTTCGTGCTTCGAAAAGCTCGGTTACCCGTGGCAGACCACCTGTAATATCACGTGTTTTTGACGTAGAGCGCGGTATTTTCGAAAGAACCATACCTGGGATAATTTTATCGCCTGCATCTACCGCAATGTGTGCACCAACTGGCAAGTTGTAGCCGCGAAGCAGCTCACTCTTGCTATTCATCACACGTATTGACGGGTTACGGGTTTTATCTTTGGTTTCGATGATTACTTTTTCTTTGTGACCGGTTTGTTCATCCGACTCTTCGCGGAAGGTCATGCCTTCTACAATGTGTTCGAAATCGGCTTTACCTTCAAACTCGGAGATGATAACCGCGTTGTAAGGATCCCAAGCACAAATTTTGTCGCCTTTTTTAATCATATCCCCCTGCTTAATGCTCAATACCGAACCGTAGGGCAGGTTGTTGGTCATCAACGGCTGTTTGGTATCAGGATGAACGATTTTCACCTCACCTGAACGTGATACAACAATTTCTGTCGGGTTTTCGCCGCCTTTGAAAACAACAGTACGCACTTCGTCAAATTCAATGAGACCATCAAATTTCGACATGAGCTGTGATTCTGTAGCGATGTTACCCGCAACACCACCCACGTGGAAGGTACGGAGGGTAAGCTGCGTGCCTGGCTCACCGATTGACTGTGCAGCAATTACGCCCACCGACTCACCGATTTGAACCATGCGGTTGGTAGCCAAGTTACGGCCATAACACCTTACGCATACACCCACTTTAGATTCGCAAGTCAATACCGAGCGGATTTCAACGCTATCGAGCGGGGAATTGTCGATTTTGATCGCAATATCTTCGGTGATTTCTTCGCCACCGGCAACAAGAAGTTCTTTGGTCAACGGATCAACAACATTGCTTACCGCTACACGGCCTACGATACGCTCAATCAATGACTCAACGATATCCTCGTTGTCTTTTAACGCTGAAGTTTCAATACCGCGAAGGGTACCGCAATCTTCCTCGCTAATAACCACGTCCTGTGCAACGTCATGCAAACGACGGGTTAGGTAACCGGCATCGGCCGTTTTCAAGGCCGTATCGGCAAGACCCTTACGGGCACCGTGGGTAGAGATAAAGTACTCTAATACCGACAAACCTTCTTTAAAGTTCGATAAAATTGGGTTTTCGATAATCTCCCCTGCTCCACCTGATTTCTGAGGCTTGGCCATCAAACCACGCATACCACCGAGCTGACGAATCTGCTCTTTGGAACCACGTGCTCCGGAGTCGAGCATCATATAAACCGAGTTAAAGCCTTGGTTATCGGTCGAAATCTCACGCATCAACGTATCCGTAATACGGGAGTTGATACGCGTCCAAATATCGATTACCTGGTTATAGCGCTCGTTATTGGTGATGAAGCCCATCTCGTAATTGTTGGTCACTTCATTCACTTCTTTCTGCGCTTCGGCCAACAAAGTCACTTTGTTATCCGGGATTTTGACGTCGTTGAGGTTAAACGACAAGCCACCCTGGAACGCCATGCGGAATCCTAACGACTTGATTTCGTCCAAGAATGCGGCGGTGGTAGGCAGGTCGGTGAAACGAACAATCGTGCCAATGAGGTCACGAAGCGACTTCTTAGTCAACAGTTCATTGATATAACCCACACGCTCCGGTATCACTTGGTTAAAGAGGATACGGCCCATAGTGGTATCGACCAACTTCATCTCCAAGGTATCGGTTTCGATATTACGTACGTTATTGCGCACTTTTACCCAAGCATGGAGGGCTACACGTCCTTCGTTATAGGCGATAATCGCTTCTTCGGTTGAGTAGAACTTCAAACCTTCACCGATAACAGTTTCCTGGTCGGTGCTCTTGCGGCCTTTGGTGATGTAGTAGAGACCCAATACCATATCCTGTGAAGGAACGGTGATTGGACTTCCATTGGCCGGGTTGAGGATATTGTGTGATGCGAGCATCAACAACTGTGCTTCCAATATAGCTGCATGACCCAACGGTACGTGTACCGCCATTTGGTCACCGTCAAAGTCGGCGTTGAAGGCCGTACATACGAGCGGGTGCAACTGTATAGCTTTACCTTCGATCATCTTCGGTTGGAAAGCCTGAATACCCAAACGGTGTAGTGTAGGGGCACGGTTGAGCAATACCGGATGTCCTTTGAGGACGTTCTCGAGTATATCCCAAACCACAGGATCCTTGCGGTCGACGATTTTTTTGGCAGATTTTACGGTCTTAACAATACCGCGTTCGATCATCTTGCGAATAACAAACGGTTTGAAAAGCTCCGCAGCCATGTCTTTTGGTAATCCACATTCGTGGAGTTTCATCTCAGGACCTACTACGATAACCGAACGACCAGAATAGTCGACACGCTTACCCAACAAGTTCTGACGGAAACGACCCTGTTTACCTTTGAGCATATCGCTCAACGATTTAAGGGCACGGTTACCTTCGGCTTTAACAGCATTGATTTTACGGCTGTTGTCGAAGAGCGAATCAACCGCTTCTTGCAACATACGTTTCTCATTGCGGAGGATTACATCCGGCGCTTTGATTTCCATCAGCCGCTTCAAACGGTTGTTCCGGATGATCACGCGGCGATAGAGATCGTTCAAATCGGAAGTCGCGAAACGACCCCCTTCCAAAGGCACAAGCGGGCGCAATTCAGGTGGAATCACAGGAACCATCTTCACGATCATCCACTCAGGACGGTTTACACCGGTCTCGTTGGCACCACGGAAGGCTTCTACAATTTTCAAACGTTTGAGGGCTTCGGTTTTACGCTGCTGCGATGTCTCGGTAGCCGCCTGGTGACGCAAAGCATAGCTCAGGTCGTCGAGGTTGATACGTGATAACAAATCATGCAGGGCATCCGCACCCATCTTCGCGATGAATTTGTTTGGATCCTGGTCATCAAGCATGTGGTTTTCGCGCGGCAATGAATCCACGATATCCAGATATTCTTCCTCGGTGAGGAAATCCATCCGTTTGATACCGTCGGCTTCTTTGATACCCGCTTGAATCACTACATATCGCTCATAATAAATGATGGTGTCGAGTTTTTTGCTCGGCAAGCCCAACAGATATCCGATTTTATTCGGAAGCGAACGGAAATACCAGATATGTGCTACAGGTACCACCAATTTGATGTGACCCATACGCTCACGACGCACCTTTTTCTCGGTAACTTCTACACCACAACGGTCACATACGATACCCTTATAACGGATACGTTTGTATTTACCGCAATGACATTCGTAGTCTTTTACCGGACCAAAAATGCGTTCGCAGAACAATCCACCCATCTCCGGCTTGTAGGTCCGGTAGTTGATGGTTTCCGGCTTAACAACTTCACCGAACGAACGGTCCAATATCGACTCTGGCGAAGCCAGGCCGATACGGATTTTGGTGAAATTACTTTTGAGTTTAAACTCTTTTTTATACGACATATGGGGATGCCTCCTGATTAATCAAGTGATACATCTAAGCACAAACCACGAAGTTCGTGCAGCAATACATTGAACGATTCTGGTACGCTCGGAACCGGCAGATTGTCGCCTTTCACGATAGCCTCATAGGTTTTCGCACGGCCGATGATATCGTCCGACTTAACTGTAAGTACTTCCTGGAGGATGTTGGCAGCACCAAATGCTTCGAGTGCCCATACTTCCATCTCACCAAAACGCTGACCACCAAACTGTGCTTTACCACCCAACGGCTGCTGGGTAATGAGCGAGTATGGTCCGATTGAACGGGCGTGCATCTTATCATCTACCATGTGACCCAGCTTAAGCATGTAAATCACGCCCACTGTGGTTTTTTGGTCAAAACGACGACCGGTCTGGCCATCGTGAAGATAGGTTGCACCTAAGTCTGGTACACCGGCTTTTTCGGTATAAGAAAGCACCTCTTCAAGACTCGCACCGTCGAAAATCGGGGTGGCAAACTTCAATCCGAGCTCCATACCTGCCCAGCCCAATACCGACTCATAGATCTGACCCAAGTTCATACGCGATGGTACGCCAAGTGGGTTCAATACGATGTCGACAATGGTGCCGTCGGCTAAGAAAGGCATATCCTCGTCGCGCACGATTCGCGCAACAATACCCTTATTACCGTGACGACCGGCCATTTTATCGCCCACACGCAGCTTACGTTTTTGTGCAACAGAAACTTTTGCGAGTTGGAGAATGCCCGAAGGCAGCTCATCACCCACTTGTATGGCGAATTTTTTGCGTTTCATCTCGCCGAGTATCTCAGATATACGTACCAGATAATTTTTCAGGAGTTCTTTTACCTGTTCGCTTTTGTCCTTGTCGGTTAACCAGCCATCGGGATTAACGATGCTGTAGTCGATTTCAACCAGGCTCTTTTTGGTGAATTTGGTGCCCTTAGGTACCACTTCATCGCGGTAGGTATTGGTAACGCCCTGAGAAACCTTGCCTTCAACAAGTGAAAGCAATTTTTCGATGAGGATATTCCGAACAACATCCACCTCACGGTTGTACTCAGCATCCAGTTTTTCAACCAGTACCTTTTCTTCCTGCTTGGCCATTTTGTCCTTCTTCACACGAGAGAAGAGTTTTTTATCGATTACCACACCGGTCATAGACGGTGGAACACGCAATGAAGCGTCTTTCACGTCACCTGCTTTGTCGCCAAAGATGGCGCGAAGCAGTTTTTCTTCCGGAGAAGGATCACTCTCGCCTTTTGGTGTGATTTTACCTATGAGGATATCGCCTTCTTTTACATGGGCACCAACGCGGATGATACCGTGCTCGTCGAGGTCCTTGGTGGCTTCTTCACTCACATTCGGGATATCGGCTGTTAATTCTTCTTCACCTCTTTTGGTATCGCGCACCTGGAGTTCAAACTCTTCGATGTGGATGGAGGTATACAAGTCTTCACGAACCACACGCTCAGAAATTACGATGGCATCCTCAAAATTGTAACCCTGCCATGGCATGAAGGCCACTTTTAAATTACGACCGAGTGCCAGCTCGCCTTTCTGCGTACCATAACCTTCTACCAATACTTCGTCTTTAACAACACGCTGTCCCTTCTTAACGATAGGTTTGTGGTTGATTGAAGTATATTGGTTGGTTTTTCGGAATTTGGTGAGATAATAAGATTTCGCGTCGCCGTTGAAGCTTATCAAACGGTCATCTTCGTTACGATCGTAACGAATAGTAATCATTTTAGCATCAACGTATTCCACTATACCCGCACCTTCAGCTGTCAACAGTGCGCGTGAATCACGGGCAACACGGCCTTCAAGACCAGTACCCACGATTGGCGACTCGGGACGGAGCAAAGGAACAGCCTGACGTTGCATATTCGAACCCATCAGAGCCCGGTTAGCATCATCATGCTCAAGGAATGGAATCAACGAAGCAGCGATACCTACAATCTGGTTAGGGGCAACGTCCATAAACTGAACTTCACCCGGCACCACAATAGGGAAATCACCCATCAAACGGCATTTCACCAAGTCGCGTTCAAAGTTACCCTTGACGTCGAATGGCGCATTGGCCTGGGCAATCATACGCTCGTCTTCGTCTTCTGCACTTAGGAAGATGACGTTTTTCTCAATTTGTACACGGCCATTTTCAACCTGACGGTATGGGGTTTCAATGAAGCCCATGGCGTTGATTTTGGCATGTACGCAAAGCGACGAAATCAAACCGATGTTCGGTCCTTCCGGTGTTTCAATGGTGCACAAACGACCGTAGTGGGTGTAGTGTACGTCACGCACCTCAAAACCAGCACGTTCACGCGAAAGACCACCAGGCCCGAGTGCAGAAAGACGACGCTTGTGCGTAATCTCCGCCAACGGATTGGTTTGGTCCATAAACTGACTCAGCTGATTGGTTCCGAAGAAACTGTTAATAACCGAACTCAACGTACGGGCATTAATCAAATCGGCTGGGGTAAACACCTCGTTATCGCGAATGTTCATCCGCTCACGAATGGTACGGGCCATACGGGCCAGTCCCACACCGAACTGCGAATACAACTGCTCACCAACAGTCCGCACACGACGGTTACTGAGGTGGTCAATATCATCCACATCGGCTTTTGAGTTCGACAGCTGGATGAGGTATTTTACGATTTCAATGATGTCTTCACGGGTCAATACACGTACTTCAGAAGCAGAGTTTAACCCCAGCTTGCGGTTGATACGGTAACGGCCCACTTCACCCAAGTCATAACGTTTGTCGGAGAAGAACAGCTTATCGATAATCTGACGTGCCGAATCTTCATCTGGTGGCTCGGCATTCCGTAATTGACGGTAGATGTGCTCGAGGGCCTCCTTTTCCGAATTGGAAGTATCTTTTTGGAGGGTATTGTAAATGATAGAATAATCACCATGAAGGTTTTCATCCTTGTGCAGGATGATGCTTTTCACACCGGCGTCAACAATCATATCGATCATCTCGTCTTCGAGCAGTGTATCGCGCTCCAAAATGATTTCATTCCGGTTGATGGAAACCACCTCACCAGTATCTTCATCTACAAAGTCTTCAACCCATGTCTTCAAAACCCGGGCAGCTAGGCGGCGACCAACAACTTTCTTGAGGCCTGCTTTGCTTACCTTGATCTCGTCGGCGAGGTCAAAGATGTTAAGGATGTCCTTGTCCGAATCGTACCCAATCGCACGCAACAGCGTCGTTACCGGAAACTTCTTCTTACGGTCAATATAGGCATACATCACATTGTTCACGTCGGTCGCGAATTCAATCCACGAGCCTTTGAACGGAATGATACGGGCCGAATACAATTTCGAACCGTTGGTATGCACCGTTTGACCAAAGAATACGCCCGGTGAACGGTGCAACTGAGACACAATAACGCGCTCAGCTCCGTTGATCACGAAGGTACCTTTAGGAGTCATGTACGGGATAGTTCCCAAATACACGTCCTGAACGATGGTTTCGAAGTCCTCATGCTCCACGTCGTTACACGACAGGCGCAGTTTAGCCTTCAAAGGCACTGAATAGGTCAGGCCTCTTTCGATACACTCTTCTATCGTGTATCGAGGTGGGTCCACGAAATAATCGAGGAACTCCAAAACGAAGTTATTTCGCGCATCGGTTATGGGGAAATTTTCCGCAAAAACCTTGAACAAACCTTCGTTGCGACGATTTTCCTGCAAGGTATCAAGCTGGAAAAAGTCTTTAAACGACTTGATCTGGATTTCCAGAAAGTCGGGATATTCGATCGCCGACGCGATAGACGCGAAGTTGATCCTACCCTCTGGTGTGATGTTGGCAGCCAAAGAATTGATGTTTAGTTATACAACCGTTATCACGAACACAAATAGCCGTAGGCCTGGCAATCAACAAGGATTGCAGGCCTACAGCTTTAAAGGCTGAGGAGCCGTAATTCAAATTACTTAATCTCTACCTCAGCACCTGCTTCTTCAAGCTTAGCTTTCAAAGCTTCCGCTTCGTCTTTAGGACATTTCTCTTTTAATGCTTTAGGAGCAGCATCAACGAGTTCTTTTGCCTCTTTCAGGCCAAGACCGGTAAGGTCTTTCACCAATTTAACGATCTGGAGTTTCTGAGCACCGGCGCTTTTCAGGATTACATCAAACTCGGTTTGCTCTGCAACTGCAGGAGCAGCAGCAGCAGCAGCAGGACCCGCAACAGCAACAGCTGCAGCAGCTGGCTCGATGCCATACTCGTCTTTCAGGATTTGGGCAAGTTCGTTTACTTCTTTCACAGTTAGGTTAACCAACTGGTCCGCGAACGCTTTAATATCTGCCATTGTATTAATAATTTAATTGTTTTTGTTTTAGTTAATTTCTCTCTTGTAGTGTTTTAACGATACCCGCCAGTTTACCACCGCTCGACTGCAAAGCCGAAATCACATTACGTGCTGGTGACTGGAGTGTAAAGATGATACCTGCGATCAATTCTTCTTTAGACTTGATGCTGGTTAGTGCGTCGAGTTGGTCGTCACCCGTATATATCGCGCTGTCAATATAGGCAGCTTTCAATATTGGCTTGTCGACACCACCCTGACGGAACTCCTTCAACAGACGGGCTGGGATATTACCCTGCTCGGCAAACATGATGGAGGTTGGTCCTTTTAATGCTGGAAACAACGGAGTGTAACCCTCGTTCAAGCTTTCCATAGCCTTTTGTAGCAAGGTATTCTTTACTACTTTGAATTCTACACCACGCTTGTAGCACAGACCGCGGAAACGGTTGATGGTTTGCACTGGCAAATTGCTAGCGTCGGTAATGTAGAAAAACGGACTGTTGGACAACTTTTCGGCCAGTTCCTGAATAACTACTGCTTTTTCTTCTCTAGTCATGATCAGATCCCCGCAATTGATTTTGTGTCAATGTTGATACCAGGACTCATGGTTGAGCTCATGAAGACGCTCTTTACATAAGTTCCTTTTGCAGCTGAAGGCTTCAAGCGCACTATGGTCTGAAGCAGCTCTAAAGCGTTTTCTTCCAATTGTGCAGGCGAGAAAGATGCCTTGCCTATAGCAGAATGTACAATACCGAACTTGTCTACTTTGAAGTCGATTTTGCCACCCTTTACATCGGTAACCGCTTGCCCAACATTATCCGTTACAGTACCTGTCTTCGGGTTAGGCATCAGACCGCGGGGGCCTAATACACGACCCAAACGACCGACTTTCGCCATAACGCTTGGTTGAGTAATGATTACATCGACGTCAGTCCATCCACCCTCTATTTTTTGGATGAACTCGTCCAGTCCTACGAAGTCAGCTCCGGCCGCTTTGGCCTCGGCTTCCTTGTCTGGGGTGCATAACACGAGTACTCGTGCTACTTTTCCGGTCCCATGAGGAAGGGTTACCGTACCCCTAACCATCTGGTTAGCTTTGCGTGGGTCCACACCGAGCCTCACATTCAAATCTACCGACGGGTCAAACTTAGTAAAGGTAATTTCCTTCACCAAGCTCGTTGCTTCGGTAAGCTTGTACGCCTTGGTACGGTCGAACTTCGCGTTCGCCAACTTTTGATTTTTTGTCAATCTAGCCACTCTATAAATTAATAGTGTTTTCTACTTATTCCCAGGGTGCTGCCCCTGTTACATTCAAGCCCATGCTGCGTGCAGTACCGGCAACCATTTTCATGGCCGACTCTACTTTAAACGCATTCATGTCTTGCATTTTGTCTTCGGCGATCATTTTCACCTGTTCCCAGCTCACCGACCCTACTTTGAGGCGGTTAGGTTGAGTCGAACCCTTCGTGATTTTAGAAGCTTCCATTAGCTGGATAGCCACTGGAGGGGTTTTAACGATGAAGTCGAACGACTTGTCTGAATATACCGTGATCACCACTGGTAATATTTTTCCCGCCTTCTCTTGGGTTCTAGCATTAAACTGCTTACAGAATTCCATGATGTTCACCCCTTTAGAACCTAGTGCTGGTCCTACCGGAGGTGCCGGGTTCGCTGCGCCGCCCTTGATTTGGAGCTTAATAAACGCGCTGATTTCCTTTGCCATTTTTGTATCTGATTAGGATATTTTCTCTACTTGCATATAATTCAACTCAATGGGAGTGCGTCGACCAAAAATCTTCACCATCACTTTAAGCTTCTTCTTCTCTTCGTTCACTTCTTCGATTACACCGGTGAACTCGTTGAACGGACCGTCCATCACTTTCACCGACTCACCAATGGTAAACGGATTTGCCATTACTTCACCGGCATCGGTCATTTCATCGACCTTACCGAGGATTTTGTTCACTTCCGACTCGCGAAGTGGTGTTGGATTGTCACCACCTAAAAAGCCGATTACATTGGGAATACCGATGATCGTCGATACCAGATCGGGATTCATCGCTGCCTCAATGAGGATGTAGCCAGGAAAGAAATTACGTTCTTTCACCACCTTTTTGCCATTACGTAACTGGAGCACTTTCTCCATCGGGATGAGGATCTGAGGAATCAGATCGGCCAAACCCAAACGGTTAATTTCGTACTCCAAGTACTCTTTCGATTTACGCTCTTTGCCACTTATGGCGCGAACTACATACCACTTACACTCCATACCGGCCATGCCTTATTGGAAGAGATGATAAAAAGCACTCAAGATGTTCGAAAAAGCAACGTCCATGAGATAAATGACAATAGAAAAAATGAGCGAAGCCACGAGGACAACGACCAAACTACTCTGAAGTTCTTCCCAAGTCGGCCAACTTACCTTATGCAGGAGTTCGTTGGTGGCTTCTTTGACGTAAATACGAATCTTATTCATGTTTCTTTTCAGCTGTACAAGTGAAACCTTCGGCAGAGCGCTGTAGCTCTTACGTCAGGCTGTGCCTGTTCTTTTTTTCTTTCGGCACGGGTGGAGAGACTCGAACTCCCAGCCTGCGGTTTTGGAGACCGCTGCTCTGCCAATTGAGCTACACCCGTATAGACAGGGAAAATTCTCCCCGGTCGGGGAGAGTTTTCCGCTATCAGTTTTACGCTTAATTAAGCGAGTATCTCAGTCACCTGACCAGCACCCACGGTACGGCCACCTTCACGGATTGCGAAACGAAGACCTTTTTCCATAGCGATTGGAGAGATCAATTTCACAGTGATGGTGATGTTATCGCCAGGCATAATCATTTCAACACCATCTGGCAAGCTGATTTCGCCTGTAACGTCAGTGGTACGGAAATAGAACTGTGGACGGTATTTGTTGAAGAATGGCGTGTGACGACCACCTTCTTCTTTCGACAATACGTAAACTTCAGCCTTAAAATCATGGTGCGGCTTCACCGAACCTGGCTTACAGATTACCATACCACGACGGATATCGGTTTTCTCAATACCACGGAGGAGGAGACCGGTGTTGTCACCAGCTTCACCGCGGTCAAGGATTTTGCGGAACATCTCAACACCTGTTACGGTTGATTTGAGGTTTTCTGCGCCCATACCGATGATGTCAACTGGATCACCCGAGTTAATTACCCCACGCTCAATACGACCCGTAGCAACAGTACCACGACCTGTGATCGAGAATACGTCCTCTACTGGCATCAAAAATGGAAGGTCAACCATGCGCGGAGGGATTGGAATGTGCTCATCTACAGCAGCCATCAACTCAAGCACGGTTTCAACCCACTTCGGCTCGCCGTTCAAGGCACCGAGTGCAGAACCACGGATTACAGGGATTTCATCACCTGGGTATTCGTAGAATGAGAGGAGTTCACGAATTTCCATTTCAACGAGGTCAAGCAATTCTGGATCGTCAACCATGTCAACTTTGTTCATGAATACAACCAATGTAGGAACACCTACCTGGCGAGCGAGCAGAATGTGCTCACGTGTTTGTGGCATCGGACCGTCGGTAGCAGCTACAACAATGATAGCACCATCCATTTGGGCTGCACCAGTAACCATGTTTTTCACATAGTCAGCGTGGCCCGGACAGTCTACGTGTGCGTAGTGACGCTCTAGGGTCTGATATTCAACGTGGGCGGTATTAATAGTAATACCACGCTCTTTTTCTTCCGGAGCCGAGTCAATCGATTCGAAAGAACGAACTTCTGACCAACCTTTTTCTGCCAGCACCTTGGTGATGGCTGCGGTGAGGGTTGTCTTACCGTGGTCAACGTGACCGATGGTACCGATGTTTAAGTGCGGTTTGGAGCGGTCAAATTTTTCCTTTGCCATTTGTAGTCTTATTTAGTTTGTTCTGTAATGTAAAATTCATTTTCACTGTTGCCGGTAGCGTTACTGGTAGTTTATCAGTTTCAATTCCGTTAACTGCTTGAGCCGTTGAACAGAATTGAACTGTCGACCTCTTCCTTACCAAGGAAGTGCTCTACCACTGAGCTACAACGGCAATCTTTCTGACTTTTCTCCCGTCTGGAGTCTGGTCCCGGTGTGATCCGGTGTATTCGTTTTCGGGTTGGCCCGAAGGTTTTTGAGCGGGAGACGAGGCTCGAACTCGCGACCTATAGCTTGGAAGGCTATCGCTCTACCAACTGAGCTACTCCCGCTTTTGCGACTGGTATCGCATTTGCATTCAGCAAATTGGTGGGGAGAGGAGGATTCGAACCTCCGAAGCTTTCGCAACCGAGTTACAGTCGGTCCCATTTGGCCACTCTGGTATCTCCCCATCAATGAGCCTCCTGCCGGATTCGAACCAGCGACCTACTGATTACAAATCAGTTGCTCTACCAACTGAGCTAAGGAGGCAAACGCCCACTAAAAGAACATTCCTTTCCGGCTTCCACCCAGGGGTATCCGCCAAAAAGGAATGCAAATGTACTAATAAATTGGACTAGTCAATAGCCCTTTGAAAAAAAATACAGGAAATCGCTGACTTAATCTTTCAGCTTTCCAATCTGCTTGCGCAATGATTCTACGGCGAGATCGGTAGCTTCTTCGAAGGTTTTGCATTGTTCTTTGGCAAAAAGTGTTTTGCCAGGGAGATTCATTTTGATCTCCGTTATTTTGTTGGCACTATCTCCAGCGTTTTCAACCCGGAGAAATATATCGGAACTCACCACCTTGTTGTTGTAGGTTTCGAGTTTGGCGACTTTCTTTTTAACGAATTCGGTGAGCTTCACATCGGCATCGAAGTGAATAGATTGGATGTTAATATCCATGTTTCCTCCTTTTTTAGGCTTTTGGGTGAGACTTACGATAAACTTCTTTCAGCTTTTCAACGCTATTGTGCGTATAAACCTGAGTTGCAGCGAGACTGGTATGACCCAGTAGTTCCTTGACTGCATTTAAATCGGCACCCTGATCGAGCAAATGTGTGGCGAAGGTGTGACGTAAAACATGCGGGCTCCTTTGCGACAATGTGCTTACCATACTGAGGTAATGGTGCACTGTTTTATAGATGAGCGTCGGATACATTTTTTCGCCTTTCTCCGTCAAAAATAGCCATTCAGGGGTTTCACTAAATGCTGTTGCCCTGCCCTGTAAATATAGCCTTAATTGATCGCGCAGCAAAGTATGGAAAGGGATAATTCGCTCTTTATTTCTTTTGCCAAGCACTTTAATTTGCTGTTGGTGCAAATCCAAATCACCCAGTTTGAGCCCTTGTAATTCGGAAGCCCTTATGCCACAGCCATAAAACAACTCGAGTATGGTCTTGTCGCGCAAACCGGCATATCCTTCTGGGAAAACAACGTCGTCGAGCAAACGGTCCATACTGGGGCCGTCTATTACCATAGGCAAACGTTTGGGTACCTTGGGCCGTACAATGCGCACTGTAGGGTCGTGTTGGATATGGCCCTGCCGCTGCATGAACTTATAGTACGCTTTGAGCGTGGACACCTTACGGTTGATCGAACGCGCCACCAAGCCAGACGACAATAAAAAAACCATCCAAGAGCGAATGTGCGGGTGCACTACTTCCTGGATGGTAGTTATTTCGTAGGTCACCGCTAGGTAACCGTAAAAATCGTTCAAGTCGCCCGTATAAGCGGCAACTGTATGGCCCGACGCGCGCTTTTCAAAGCGCAGGTAATTCAAAAAACTTTCAAATTCGCTTACTGCCATCTCAGCAGAAAGATACGAAGATGTAGCTTAAATTTCCTCGCTCTGCTGCATCATCTGGCGATAAGCAGCGCGGAGTACCTGTTGGCGGCGGACGATAGATGGCTTTTCAAAGGCCTGACGACCACGGAGTTCTTTTAAAACACCTGTCTTTTCAAACTTCTTTTTGAAGCGCTTCAGCGCTTTGTCAATCGACTCGTTCTCTTTAACCTCAATTTTGATCATGTTGCTTTTTTGAGAGGGGCAAAGGTAGTGATAAAAATGAAAAATACAATTACTTGAGGATGTTCCTGGCAATTACTACTTTTTGTATTTCTGAAGTACCCTCCCCGATGGTACATAGTTTAGAATCGCGGTAATATTTCTCGGCTGGAAAATCTTTCGTGTAACCATAGCCTCCGAATATCTGTACGCCTTCTACAGAGGCCCGTACAGCCACTTCTGATGCGTAATACTTGGCCATAGCCGACTCAGTAGTCACGGGCTTGCCTTGGTTCTTTAAATCAGCCGCACGGAAAGTCAGCAGCTCGGCAGCAGCGATTTCAGTGGCTATGTCTGCCAACTTAAAAGAAATACCTTGGAACTCACTGATAGGTTTCCCGAATTGTTCGCGCTCTTTGGAATATTTAAGTGCAGCCTCGTAGGCACCCTTGGCAATGCCCAACGACAAAGACGCAATGCTAATGCGGCCACCGTCAAGAATCTTCATCGCCTGGACGAAGCCGTCGCCGGCTTTTCCTAAAACATTGTCTTTGTGTACCCGGCAATTATCGAACAAAAGTTCCGTGGTTTCAGAGGCACGCATGCCTAATTTATTTTCTTTGCGACCATGGGTAAAGCCCGGCGTACCTTTTTCAATGACAAAGGCCGTCATACCGTGGGAATCGAGCAATTCGCCTGTGCGAACCATCACTACAGCTACCTGACTTGATTTACCATGGGTAATCCAGCATTTGGCACCATTAATCACCCAGTAATCGCCGTCTTCAACAGCAGTAGTCATCATACGCATGGCATCTGAACCGGTATTTGGTTCGGTCAAACCCCAAGCGCCTATCCATTCGGCCGTTGCGAGTTTTGGCAGCCAACGTTTTTTCTGCTCCTCATTTCCAAAGGAGAGGATGTGACCTGTACACAACGAATTGTGTGCAGCCATGGATAGGCCGATCGATCCATCAATTTTAGAAAGTTCTGTGATAGCAGTTACGTATTCGAAATAACCGAAACCGGCACCACCGTATTCTTCGGGCACCAATACACCCATTAAACCTAATTTACCCAACTCTTTAAACAAATGCACCGGAAACTCCTGACTTTCATCCCACTCCATCATATGAGGTTTGATATGTTTTTCGCCAAAACTACGAATCATATCGGCGATCATTTGTTGGTTTTCGTTTTGCGCAAAATTCATACAGATGAGTTTATAAAGGTAAAAAGGTCATTTCACCCTCTTTTGTTTTTAGGTCGCCAAAATTAAGGATAAAGGCTTGAGTTGCGCCTGTTACCACTGGAGGTAGGGCGCAATTAACTGAACGGCGAGACTGTCAATTCCGTATACTGCAGATAAATCGGCCGAATTTTTAAACGGTCCGTGTTGCTCCCGGTAAGCCACAACCCTTTTGGCCTTTGAAAAACCCAATAGCGGATGCCTACCTAGTAGGCTCACATCGGCCCGGTTGATATCGAGTTTTACTACCTGAACTGGGTTGAGCAAAATATAGGGTTTCCAGCTGGCCAAACGTGCACTATCTACGCCGTAAATCTGCAAAAGCTGTTGCGTATCAAACCAGCCACCCCATCTTTCCCTCGCTTTTAAGATGCGGCTGGCAAAACCTGGGCCGATTCCCGGCACGGTCAGTAGCTGCAATGAATCGGCCGAATTCAAGTCGATAGGCGTGATCACTTTTGCAGGTCGCTCCGAAAAGTCGCTCTTTTCAACTTGCTCTTTTCTCTCGATTTGCACATACGGCAATAGCCTATCCGCATCGGCAGGGCGCAAGGCGTACAACTTTCGGATATCCTCGGCTTTTTTAAACTGCCCCCCTTTTTCGCGAAAACGCAACCAGCTTACGGCAGTTTTTTCGCTTAAGCCAAGGGCCAATAGACCTGTTTTGTCGACAGTGTTTGGGTCGAAATTTTGCAAACGACCGCCCACAACTTTCTCATCCGCCTTTTCTGCTGCATCTGTCTTTTCAACTTCGGCAGCTTGGAGGCTATCGAGTACGGCGAGGAAGGCCGCGTCGGGTTGATCGGTGAGCTTACGGTCGGGACTGAGCCAGGATGGCAGCCAGAGACTCAGCAATATACAAACGAGCAGAAATAGTATGCCCTGCCGTTCGGTTTTGCCTAATACCCAGAAATTCTGCCAGTAGCCCATCTCCCATCGTTTAGCGCTTAACGGAGTTCGTCGTCATTTTCGGAATAAGAATCCGGCTCCTGCCGTGGTGGCGTGGTGAGTACCTTATAAAAAAAGTAGCCGGTGATAATGGTTACCGTTACTTGAACGACAATCATCGTAATAAATGCACTATTGCTCATGAGGCTTCCCTTCCGCTTAGTTTACGTTGTTTGGTGGCCCGGTGTACCAAATAAGCCAAAAAGCCGAAAAGACACATCAGCCACAAACGGGCCATATCCGTATAAAAAATATTGTTAACAAAAGAGCCAGTAGCCAACTTATCCAGCCGGTTCACTTGGTCGCCTTCCTGAACCTGCAATTTGTGTTCGGCAGGATGGAATTCGTAAGTCGTTGTTTTGGTATCCGAATCGGCATGACTGATTTCTACTTTCACCTTGCTGCGTTCTGTATAAACCCGTTTAACCTGACCACTCACGCCCGACTCATAATGTTCAGCAAAATAATCTCGGTTCACATCAATGCCCATGTGGGTGATATTACCAATGATTGAGCTGGCATCTAGTTCCCAACCTTCACTAAACGCACGTTTCCAGTCATTGTCCTTGGGCGTAAACAGAGCAGCTAGGAACACAATCAACAGCAACAGCGGCGTCACGTACTTGATGATAGGCTTATAGATGCCTGGCACCCGCATGTCAGCACCAAGATTGATCTCTTCCCAACCTCGTTTGATGCCAAAAACCCAAGAAAATAAAATAGTTTCAGCCAAAGCAAAAACTACCAGGGATACCGTCCCCGCCCAATAGTCATATTCGCCGAATACACCTTCTTGGTAAAACAATACCGTGGGTAAACCCATCATTAATACAATTAAACCAAACGACCAGGCGCCTTTTTTTAAGTTCCAGCCGAATTCGTCGCGCATGAAGCCCATCCAAGGCGTACCCATAGCCAGCGAGGAGGTGATGCCTGCAAAAAATAACAAACCAAACCACATAAAACCAGCAGCAGTACCCAAATAAAGTCCCCATTTCTGAAAAAGGTAGGGCATCGTCTGAAAGGCCATGGAGAAGCCTGCATTTTCTTTCACCCAATCGAGACCGAGGTAACCCACGGCAATGGGAATCACGATAGAAGCGCCGAGTACAATCTCCACAAATCCATTCATCCATCCTGCCGACATGGCATTCAAGGCGATGTCATCATTTTTTTTCACATAGGCGGCATAACACTGAATGGTGCCCATACCCACCGATAGGGTGAAAAAAATCTGACCAGCAGCGGCCAGCCATACTTTAGGGTCGTACAACGATTTAAACTCCGGTTTCCAGAGGAAGTCGAGGCCGAGGAAGCTATTACAATCTGTACAACCAGCTGTTGCACCGCTGTCGCCTAATGTCCAGCCCTTGAGTGCCAGCAAAAAGCCAAATGCGATGAGCAGTGGCATACCGATTTTCGCGACCTTTTCTACACCCCCGCTGAGCCCCTTAGATAAAATCCAGGTATTCAAAACCAGACAGATGATGTAAAAAACGACCGCTTCGTAAGGAATACCGGTCGTTGAATGCCCGATATCCGTGTAAGAATCGAAGAAACTGGCGATACCCGTCTGACTCATACCACTAAAGGTTTGCATCAACGAATGGTACATATACGACAGGGTCCATGATTCGATATAGCAGTAATACGCTGCGACCGCAATATTGGTAAAGATGCCAAATACCCCGAAATACTTCCAAAACTTACGTTTGGTCATGTTATCGAGTATAAATGGTGTAGAGTGATTGCCAAAACGGCCTCCAAAACGACCTACCGACCACTCAATCCAAAGCAGCGGTATACCCATCAATAAAAAACAAACGAGGTAAGGAATGATGAAGGCCCCTCCCCCATTTTGAACAGCTTGAACCGGAAAACGAAGAAAGTTTCCAAGGCCCACGGCATTGCCTGCCATGGCCAAAATTAAACCTACTCTCGATCCCCAGGAATCTGATGTATTCGACATAGATGTAGTTTGCAGATAAACGAAGCGTTGAAAGTACAGTGCCGAAGTCGTAAAGCCAAATGCTCTACTTAATTCGGCTGAATAAATTGTTGCATGACTAGGCCAATTCCGTCCTCAAAACTATGGGGCTTGAACCCCAATTCGGCACGTGCTTTGTCGATGATGAAGCCAGAAATCAACGGTCTGGCGGCCTTCTGATTCAGCGTGCTTGAACTCACCGGGGTGATATGACTTTCGTCGAGGCCGAAATAACGAGCTACACGGCGTACCAGCTCCTCTACCGACATATAATCGGCGCCGCTGATGTTGTAAACGCCTTTGGCCTTTTGTTTGGCAGCGAGTATACAACCCTGGGCCAAATCTTCTGCCAAAGTTGGTGTGCGGAATTGGTCGTTGACAATGTTGAGTTGCTGCTTTTTTTCCAAGGCAGCTTTAGCCCACAATACAATATTGCTCCGGCTCATATCTTCCACCACCCCAAAAACAAGTACCGTCCTTAAAATACTCCAACTGATAGTGCTTTCCTGTATCAATTTTTCCGCAGCCAATTTGCTTTTGCCATAAAAACTGAGGGGATTAGGCGAGGCGGTTTCAAGATAAGGCCCCGAAACACCATCGAAAATAAAATCGGTGGAGAGTTGCACCAAGTGAGCACCAACACTACCACACGCTTTAATCAAGTGCGCAACAGCCGTTACATTCATTGCCCAGCACAGGTCTTGCCGGTCTTCGCAATCATCTACCTGGGTCATGGCGGCCGTATGAATCACCACATCGGGCTTGTATTGACCAACAATGCGTTGGACCTCAACATCATCCAAAATATCCATTGCGACATAGGTAAAACCCCGCACTGCTTGAAGGCGGTTGGCTCCTCTTGCGGTGGCAATAAGTTCTACACTTGCATCGGCATGCAGGGCGTGTACCAATTTTTGCCCAAGCAGGCCATTGCTACCGGAGATCAAAATTTTCATCAAAAATTATTGTTTAATCAATCCCAGATGATGCTTTTACGTTTGATATATGATTTTATGTCGAGCCAGAAAGCCACAATCAAATAAAGCACCAACGGTGAACCAAACGACAAAAATGAGAGATAAATAAAGACGTTGCGGACCCGTGTCAACGAAAGATCAAACCGATCGGCCACGTAACTGCAAACGCCAAAAAATTGTGCCTGCGAGTAGTCTTTAAAGTCGTTGGTGAGTCCTTCTATTTTTTTCATGGGGGTGTTTTCAATAACCAATGGTTACCAATGAGGCAGTCCAGACAGCGTTTGGCGTTGCAATATACCGCGTTTAACTCTAAAAGCCCCTGACTGTGTAACGCATTTAATGGCGTTAAACCGAACTGATTGTATTGCCGGGTGACATGGTTGGTTTCGGCGGCCAGACTTTCGAGCCAACGCACTGCCTTTTCGGTCAGCTCGGGCAATTGATGGAAATGTCCGTAAGCGAACACCAAGGGTACTGCGGCATTAATCAGCCATCGATCCAGTGTGGCTTTGGCTGGGCTATGTTTGCGGGATTTAGGGGAATTAAGCACCCCTTCATCCGCACTGGTGAGCGCTGCAAAAAGGTGACGGAGTGCCTTTACATCTTGGGCATCCAACAAATCGGCGAGCAAACGGGGATGTTGCTTCAAGAGTCGGTAAAGCTGCTCCAAACGGCTCTGGGGGAAAGCGGCCGGATACATGCGCAATCGTTTCCATTGCAGGCCGAGCGCGGGTTGCATGCCGTATTTTACGGTCAGGTAGCGGTATTCTTTCTGGAGTTTTTGTTGGTGGGCATTGGTTGGGCTGTGCAAAAAACCCGCCTGTCCAAAAAGCGCTGCTTCGAGTTGAAAAGGTTGGATGGCGAGGCGCTGTACCAACTTCCACGGCAAGCTGCCAGCCAAACGTTCAAAAGCATCGGCATTTACCCGTTGTCCGAAGGCCCGGGCCAGCCACAGCCAGCAGGCTGCTTCCCAGTCGCCTTGCCGCTCCGCTACAAGTTTTAGGATGTGCGCGGTGCGTTTTTCGAGTCTTTCCACGGCTGCACGTTCCAACATTTGTAAAGCAGCTCTGGGGAAATGGCCTTTCCACTGTCGGGCACAAGGAATGGGCTCATGGCTGTAGCTAAGCTGACTGTACCGTTTAACTAGAGCAGGTTCCACCCGTTTTTGCAGGGTAAAGACTGGCAAAAGGCTGTCGTCATTGCGGCTTACTTCCGCGTCGTGCTCCCACACCACATGTAAAATCACATTGTTGTAGGCCGGATCGCTGCTGTGCCCGTGTACCTTCCACTCGCTGCTTTTTACATGAAGTTCTACACTACCCATCCAGCGCGTATCGCCTATCCGCAGTAGGGCTTCTTGAAAATCAGGCCCGGCGTCGCGGTTATAAAAACCGGGGTGAAGTATAGCCAAGTCTTCGCCACTTTCGCATGTCATCTGGCTCATTTCGAAGAGCCGGTGCCGCCATAAATAATGCAAAAAATACTCATTCATGCATCAAGCTAAAACTTGAAAAGCTGGCTTCCAAGCGCTTGGAATAACTTTGCGCCGTTTGGGATAAAAGTTGCGTGATACTTGACAATTCGCTGCGTCAACTTATATTTACACCCACTGTATTCGGGGTGTAGCGCAGTCCGGTTAGCGTACACGTCTGGGGGGCGTGAGGTCGCTGGTTCGAATCCAGTCACCCCGACAGTTTTTAAACCCGGTGGGCTAATGTCGCCGGGTTTTTTTGTTCAATACGGCGTCCGCAAATCTCGAGCTTGCGCGCGGCCGGTCCTGGCTCGGGTCGGCCAAAAACGAAATGCATAGGCTCACCCCTTTCGACTCAGACCGTCGGCTGCTTCGCTTAAAAATCTACGAAAATCAGTAAAATTTCAAAAACCAGTGGCCCATCTACTAAGCAAGTAGCTCCGCCATCTCCCCCTGTATCCGCAAGGCCTCTGCCCGCGCCGCTTCCGCAAAATCGGCTCCTGACGAAGCATACAATACGCTCCGCGAAGCATTCACAAGCATTCCGCACAATGGATTCGTGCCATTTTTATACACCGCCGCTAAACTCCCCCCTTGGGCACCTACGCCAGGCACCAAAAGAAAGTGTTCAGGGTACGTTTGGCGGATTTTTTTGAGTTCTTCAGGGCGGGTAGCGCCAACGACAAACATGGTATTATCGGCCGTTCCCCATGCCGCGACTTGCCGCATGGTGGCTTCGTACACCTTCTCCTTCCCCACTTGAAGGTATTGAATATCGGCAGCACCAGGATTGGAGGTAAGACCCAAAACGATGGCCCATTTGCCGGGATATTGTAAAAACGGTGTAACGGAATCGCTACCCATATAGGGGTTAACGGTAACGCTATCAAAGTGATACCGGTGAAAAAAAGTGCGTGCGTAAGCATCGGCTGTATTGCCGATATCTCCTCTTTTGGCGTCTGCGATGGTGAAAATTTCGTCGGGTATCTCCTCCATTGTTGCTTGGAGCGTATCCCAACCAGCGGGGCCGAGGGCTTCGTAAAAGGCGAGATTAGGCTTATAGCTTACCGCCAAATCCTGGGTAGCATCTATAATGGCTTTATTAAAGACCAAAACAGGGTTTTTTTCGTTTTTGAGGATGGCAGGTAATTTGGTCGGATCGGTATCGAGGCCTACGCAGAGGAAGGATTTTTTCACCAACATCTGCGCATATAGCTCCCCACGCGTCATTCCTGGTGAATTTGGGTACCGCTAATGGCTTCTACGCCTGTGATTTCGGGTATACTTTTACGTATGGTTTTTTCGATGCCGGCTTTCATGGTCATTGCACTCATGCTGCAGCTTTCGCAACTGCCCAATAAACGCAATCTCACCACCATTTCCGGTGTGATATCGATAATTTCGACATCTCCACCATCGGTTTGTAAATACGGCCGGATATTTTCTAGGGCTTCTTCTACTCTCTTTATCAAATCGGCATTCACCATAATGTTTACAAAAATAGGCTATTTACCAACAGCTTACCCCTCCACCGGGTTTAAGGCTGCGAGGTTACCCAAGGAAAGTTGTTGTGCCAGCACGCCAGCAAGTTGGTTATAGTACAAAGCCGCAGGATTGCCTTCGTCAAGTACAATTGGGCGACCACTATCAGCGGCTTCTGCTATGCCTTGAACGAGCGGAATTTGACCAAGGAGTGGGACATTCAGCTCTTCACCCAGACTGGTACCGCCGCCGCGACCGAACAGATAGTATTTTTCGTCGGGGTGGGCGATAGGCGTAAACCACGACATATTTTCAATTACACCCAAAACTGGTATCTCAATGCCTTGCATGCGGAACATGCCTGCAGCTTTTCGGGCATCGGCCAAGGCGATTTGTTGGGGTGTAGTAACGATTACCGCTCCTGCTACCTTAAGTAATTGAGCCAGTGTGAGGTGGATGTCGCCGGTACCGGGTGGCAAATCGATGAGCAAATAATCCAGTTCACCCCATTGCACATCGGTAAAAAACTGGCGCAGGGCCTTGCTCACCATGGGGCCACGCCACACGATAGCTTGTTTGGCATCGACCAACAAACCAATAGACATCGTGCGGATGCCGTATTTTTCGATAGGCAGTATGGTGTCGCCCTCCATTTCGGGACGCTGCCCTTGCAGTCCAAACATCATCGGGAGACTCGGGCCGTGAATATCAGCATCCATCAAACCTACTTTTGCACCCGTTTGCGCCAAAGCGATGGCAAGGTTGGCAGAGACCGTGCTCTTCCCTACGCCACCTTTGCCGGAAGCAACGAGTACCACGTTTTTAACGTTGGGTATCAAGTCGCGGGCACTGCCCTGACCAATTACCCTGGCAGTCATTTTGATCTCAACAGGTGTTTCTCCAAAATCAACCGCTAGTTCACGGCGGCAGTCAGCTTCGATCTGATCTTTCAGCGGACAAGCCGGTGTGGTTAGTTCGATGGAAAAACGAATAAGATTTGGTGCTGTTTCCAGCGTTTTAATCATCTTCAGGCTTACTAGATCTTTGCGCAAATCCGGCTCGATTACTCGGCTCAGTGCGGCTAAAACAGCAGCTTCGGTAGGTTGTACAGCCATGATACAAAGTTAACGCAACGGTGCTCTTGTTGTTTAACGGAATTTGTACGTGTTCATAAATTTCCTAAAGTAAAGGAGGTCTACCGGCAGACTGCAATATAAATCCCAAAACGTTTCTTGAATCTATAGTCATTCGTTTAAATAGGAGCACCCTAAAATATGCGCTAACTCTCTTTTCAAGCGGTTAGGGTATGGAGACAGGCGCAAAACCTACTCGTTTTTCAAGGAGCAAAACCGTATGAATAAAAAAAGTCCCGCGGTGCGGGACTCTCTTTAAGCTTTAGACTTGACGTTTTTTAATTCAATGTTTGTGGCAAAAAATTGTCACTGTAAACCAGGTTTAAGGTTGTGTGCCAAGTCGTTTGAGCAATCGCATGTGCGAACTCAGCGCACTTCCAAACGTTTGATGCATGTGATAAGACACATCATACTCACGTGCCGTTTTTTCAACGATAGGTGCTAAATGTTTGTAGTGAAGGTGACAGATGTTCGGAAACAAATGGTGCTCCACTTGGAAGTTCAGACCGCCCAAATACCAAGTAAGGAATTTACTGCGGGGTGAGAAGTTAGCTGTGGTTTTGAGTTGGTGAACCGCAAAAACATGGTTGATTTCACCTTCTTCGGCTTTGATTTGTTCGGCCTCTTCAACAATGTGAGCGAGTTGAAAAACCACCGAAAGCACAAAACCTGAAGTCAGGTTCACGGCCATAAAGCCGATTAATACCTGCCAAAAAGCCACATCCAATACCAACATTGGCGGAACCAACACAAAAGCAAAGAAGAATAATTTGCCTAATACGAGCAGGACAAATTCTTTCGCAAATACCTTGCTCGACGTTTGTTTGCCCCAATTCCATACCTGACGAAAGTCTTTCACGTGGAAAGCCATGGTCATGAGGGTGTAAAGTCCGAAGGCATAATAATGCTGGAAGCGATGACTTGGTTTCAGCTCGTCGTTACGGTCGAGGCGAAGAAAAGCTTTACCAGCAATATCCTCATCGGCATGGTGCACATTGGTAAAGGTATGGTGTAGTGTATTGTGCTGGATTTTCCAGTTGTATACGTTACCGCCAACTAGATACATAGAACGGGCAAATAATTTGTTTACCCAACGTTTTTCAGAAAAAGCACCGTGACAAGCATCGTGCATCACCGACATTCCTACACCGGCGAGGCCTGCGCCCATCCAGATGCAGAGTAAGAGCATGGTCCAAGGGCCAAACATGCCTGATAAAATCAAGCCGTAAGGAAGCAAATACATACTCATCATGCCAACTGCTTTCCAAACCATCCGACTACCGCCGGTTTTGTTAAGTTTATTCTCTTGGAAATAGTTATCAATGCGGTTTTTTAGTTCCCGGGCAAAACCGGTGTCATCCTTGCGCTGAAAGCGAATTGCAGGTGTAATCATAGGTTAAGTTAACTAACACACGCCATTATAATTTTGGACATGCTGGTACAAAGATAACACGAATTTTGTACGCTAATGCGCTCGCGTTCACATTTTAAAGCATAGTATATGTTAAACCCTGCTTTGCTTGTTTTAAGCTATTTCCAGAGGCGGACATATAAATGACCCCGGGCATCTTTGCTGGCGCGCAGCATAGCAGGCGTATTGAAGGGCATGTGAATGTTGCCGGCTTTGTCGATGGCAATTAAACCGCCCTTTCCGCCGCTTTTTGCCAATCGATCCATAACTAACTCATCTCCAGCTTCTTGGAGGGTAAGTCCTTTGTACATGACCAAGGCCGACAGTTCATGACCTACCACTTCACGTATAAAATATTCGCCATGACCAGTGCAGCTCACAGCCACCGAGGCATTGTTGGCATACGTTCCTGCTCCAATAATGGGCACATCCCCTACCCGTCCGAATTTTTTGCCTTGCATGCCCCCCGTGGAAGTTCCGGCAGCTAGATTTCCGGCTTTGTCGAGGGCCACAGCGCCTACGGTGCCAAATTTAGTGTCGTGGAGCTGTACAACTTCAGGGCCCACACCTTTGAGTTCCGATTTTTCTAGAAAATACAAAGGACTCACCCATTCTACTGTTTGGGTTTTAGCAAAAGCTTCTGCTCCCTCGCCAATCAGCATCACGTGCTGGGTGCTGTCTTTCACCAAACGTGCGAGACTAATTGGGTTCTTGATGTGATGTAAACCCGCTACAGCGCCGGCCATACCCGTTTTACCATCCATAATTGCAGCATCCAATTCGCAAATACCTGTAGAAGTGGTAACCGCCCCCTTTCCGGCATTAAATAGGGGTGAGTTTTCGAGTAAGATGATGGCCGCTTCAACCGCTTCGAGGCTAGTTCCTCCCTTTTCGAGTATGGAGTAACCCGCCTGAACGGCTTCTGTGAGGGCAGCCGAGATAGCAGACCGCAAAGCCGGCGACATCTTCATTGAATCTGCTGCACCAGCGCCACCATGAACGGCAAAAGCGATGGGCTGAGCCACAGCAAGACTGGTAAAACACAACAGCGATAACAGAAAAAAGAAGACAATACGCATAGGAGCTAATTCAATGCTGTAATTTAGCCAAATTCAGTCAATCTTATGGCTTTACTCCGACATATCCCCAATATCATTACCCTGTCCAATCTGCTGTTGGGCTGTTTAGGCATCATTTTCGCCGGCTGGGGCGATTTAATCAGCGCTGCACGTTGTATTTATATCGCAGCTGCGCTCGATTTTTTCGATGGATTTGCTGCCCGAGCTTTGAAGGCCAGCTCTCCTATCGGCAAGGACCTCGATTCTTTGGCGGACGTGGTTAGTTTTGGCGTTTTGCCAGGCCTGCTGTTATACCAATTGTCTGCTTCGGTACCGGGATTCATTGGTCTGGAGTATACCGCACTCCTCTTACCGTTGTTATCGGCTTTGCGGCTGGCGCGATTTAACCACGATACCCGCCAGAGCGATAAGTTCATCGGCCTGCCAACCCCTGCCAGCGCCATTTTAGTAGCCTCTTTGCTCATTTGGTTGTTCAGCAGTCCACAATCCCGCTTACCAGAGCTAAATAAAACGATGGTCGCTGGTTTTTCCTTTGGCTTAGCCCTATTACTGAATGCTCCTTTTGAGCTATTTGCTCTCAAATTCAAACACTTTGGATGGAAAGGAAACGAACTCGTCTATGTATTTCTGATTTTTTCGTTAATTCTCATTATTTCCCTGTCCTACCTCGGCTTGGCTTTTGTAATTTTGGCGTACATTTTAGTGTCGGCTGTGCTGGCACTATTTAAGCCCAATATCAGATGAAATTCCGCGCCGAAATCGACATCATGCCCCTCGAAGCTTTGTTAGATCCTCAGGGTAAAGCCGTTAACGCTGGCCTACGCAACCTCGGACTTAACAATATCAGCTCGGTCCGTGTGGGTAAACACATCACCTTACAGCTCGAAGCAGCTACAGAGGTTGAAGCACATGCCGAAGTAGATGCTGCTTGCAAAAAATTGCTAGCCAACCTCATCATGGAGTCGTACCGTTTTGAATTGGTGTCGGGCTAACATCCTCCTTTTATTTCTCCTCTGCCCGGCACTTTTGTACGGGCAAAACCGGCTTTATGCCCAAAAATGGGTAGATACCCTGTCGAGTAGCACTTTTTCGGGTCGCGGTTATGTAGCCGATGGGCAACAGCTCGCTGCCGAAGCCATCGCTAGGGAGTTTAACCGCCTTGGGCTCGAAAGCATTGGCACCGATTACCGGCAATGGTTTTCGCTCGAAGTCAACACCTTCCCCGACACGGTAGGGTTACGCCTCAATGGCCGGTTGCTCACGCCTGGCATCCACTACCTCGTACATCCACAAAGTCGGGCAGGTAGTGGTCAAAAAGCCAGACCTGGTAAAGAAGTGGAAGTACATGCACAAAGTCAAGCCGCCCCGCGTTTAGCCGCTGGGCCTACTAAGCCTGTTCTCATTGAAACGACCTCCAACCCCTTAATATGGGCGGTAGGGCGAGATGTGCAACCGCAGCTACGCTTTTTGGTGCAAGACAGCGTGCTGCCCGTCAAACTGAAGCGGGTCGATTATATCGTCAACAGTCAGTTTAAGGAACAACGTCAAGCCAATGTAGTAGGTTTGCTGCGCGGCAGTTCACGCCCCGATTCCTTTGTGGTGATATGCGCACATTACGATCATCTTGGACAGATGGGTACACAAACCACCTTCCCCGGTGCTCACGACAATGCCTCGGGTACGGCCATGCTGCTTGACTTAGCCCGGCATTTTAGTCAGCCACAAAACCGTCCGGCCTACTCCCTCCTTTTCATTGCTTTTGGTGCCGAAGAAGCTGGATTAGTTGGCAGTTCTTATTTTGTAGAGGAAGACCCACTGGTTCCCCTCTCTTCCATCCGCTTTGTCATTAACCTCGATTTGATGGGTGGTGGCAGCGAAGGCATCACTGTGGTGAATGCTACTAGTCACCGGGAAGCCTACCAATATTTAGTCGATCGTAATGCAAGTACCTATCAGCTTGCCAAAGTTGTAGCCCGCGAGAACACCCGCAATAGTGACCATTATCCCTTTAGTCGCCGGAAAGTCCCTGCCTTTTTCATCTACACCCTTGGTGACGTTACCGCCTACCACAATGTTTTTGACGTAGCCGAGGCACTTCCATTTTCGCATTATGAAGCCATTTTTGGTTTGATAGCCGATTTTGCCACTTATCTTCAAGGCCGTGAATAAGGATACTGGCAGTCTCATTTTTATCCCAACCCCAATTGGCAACCTCGAAGACATCACCGCACGTGCTTTGCGGCTGCTGGGCGAGGCTGATTTGATTTTGTGTGAAGATACCCGTACTAGTGGGGTGCTGCTCAAACATTACGGCATAAAGAATCCGCTGCAGTCGTACCACAAATTCAACGAACACCACCAAACCCAACGACTGGTAGAGCTCATCGCTGCTGGCAAAACCATCGCACTCATCTCCGATGCCGGCACGCCCGGTATCTCCGACCCTGGTTTTTTGTTGGCCCGTGCCTGTTCCGAAGCTGGATTACCCATGGAATGTTTACCGGGGGCCACCGCTTTTGTGCCCGCATTAGTTGTTTCAGGCTTGCCCTGCGACCGTTTTGTATTTGAAGGCTTTTTACCCCAGAAAAAAGGGCGTCAAACGCGACTCAAAGAGCTGTCCACCGAAACCCGCAGCTTAGTTTTTTACGAATCGCCCTACCGTATCGTCAAAACCTTAGAAGAGTTGGCCGTGTATTGCGGCGACCGTCAGGCCTCGGTTTCGCGTGAAATCAGCAAAAAGTTTGAAGAAACCCGACGTGGCAGTTTGACTGAATTGGCCGCTCACTTTAAAAAAACCACTCCAAAAGGTGAATTCGTACTTGTTTTGGCTGGCGCAGCCCCGATCCGCTAAGTTGTTCTATGCGCTATTGGGCGCCTTATTCTTTTGGTTGGCTTTTCCACCCAACAACCAAATATACCTCGCGTTTTTTTTCTTGGTGCCTATGCTTCTGATTGAAGACGACTTGTTTTTCAGCGGCAGGGCCGACAGTGGCAAACAGCTGTTTTTATGGAGCTCCTTGCAATTTCTGCTACTCAACACCCTTTGCTTGTGGTGGATTAAAAATGCCGCTTGGATTGGGGCTATTTCATCCATTCTAACGAATACCCTCTTGATGAGTATGGCATTTTACCTCTTCCATCAACTGAAAAAGCGGATGGGCGAACGTATTGCGCTCGTCGGCTTAATTTGCTTCTGGATAAGCTATGAATACCTGCATTACCAGTGGGATTTAGAATTTCCTTGGCTAACTATCGGAAATACTTTTGCCAATACCCCTGAACTGGTGCAGTGGTACGATAAAACTGGAGCTTTTGGGGGCAGTTTATGGGTTTTGCTGTTGAATATTGCCCTATTCTATGCCATCAAACATAGCTTACTGCGCTTAAACCCAGCCGTGGATGCAGATGAAAAACGTTGGTTTGGCTGGAGTGCTTTGCGTTATTATGTGCGCTTCGCTGTCCTGTTGGCTGTCCCTGCGGTGTGGTCGTACGCCACCTATTCGGGTTACCAAGCCAAGGGTCTAACCGCCGAGGTGTCGGTGGTGCAGCCCAATTTTGATCCTTATGCGGGTAAATTCGATCAGGAATTATATGGTTTGCAGCTCGACACCCTTTTGCTGCTCAGCGACCGCTCTATGACACCCGAAACCCGACTGGTTTTGTGGCCTGAAACCTCTATTCCGGGTAGTTTGTGGCTGAACCGGGGAGATGAAAACTGGCAACAGGGTGCTATTAAAAGTTTTTTATCCAATTATGAAGGCCCTGCTTTTTTAGTCGGTGCCAGTGCGGTTACCGGCTACGAACAAGGGGCAAAACTTCCTGATTTTGCCCGTCAACACCCCAATGGCGGTTATTATCTCCCACACAATAGCGCCTTACTCTACCGCAATGGTGCTGAGCCGCTCGTTTACCACAAAAGCAAATTGGTAGTCGGCGTCGAGAAAATGCCCTACCCCAAAGTCATGGGTTTACTCGATGCTTTTGCCTTGAATTTAGGGGGCATGTCCGGCACGCTGGGCACACAAACCGAAAGAGCCGTCTTCCAACACGCCGGCATTGCTGCAGCGCCGGTGATTTGTTATGAATCAATTTTTGGAGGTTTTGTTACCAGCTACATCCGCGATGGTGCCAACCTCATTGCTATCATCACCAACGACGGCTGGTGGGGCGATACCGATGGCTACCGCCAGCATATGGCTTTTGCAAGACTTCGGGCCATCGAAAACCGTCGGGATGTTGCCCGTTCGGCCAATACAGGTATCTCCGGCTTTATCAATCAGCGCGGTGATATTGTGGGGCAAACCGGCTGGTGGGAACAAACCACGCTTACCGCAAAAGTGCATCTGAACGAAGAGCTCAGCTTTTATACCCGTTACGGCGATTATATCCCCCGTACAGCTGCTTTTCTGGCGGTTTTAATCTACCTTATCAGTCTGGCGCGCTCCCGTACCAAAAAATCTCTTCGACCATGACCACAGCTGCCCTTCAACAACTCGCTCAGGAAGTTATCGAACTCTGCCGTAAGGTAGGAAAGTTTCAACTCAACGAATTACAGGGTTTTGGGCGTGAACGTATTGAATACAAAGGATTGCATGATTTGGTGAGTTATGTCGACCGCGAATCGGAGCAAGCCCTGGTCGCTAGTCTAGAGGTTCTCCTCCCCGATGCCGGTTTTCTTACCGAAGAGGGTACCGTTATCCAAGAAGACAAAGCTTGGCGCTGGATTATCGATCCGCTGGATGGCACCACTAACTTCATCCACGGCCTCCCATTTTTCTCGATAAGTATTGCCTTGATTTATGGAGATACGCTACAGCTCGGCGTGGTGTATGAGGTCAGTCGTGGCGAATGTTTTAGTGCCGTAAAAAATGGCGGCGCGTTTCTAAACGGCCAACCTATACACGTAAGCAAGGTGCCTACGATGAACGAAAGTCTGCTCGCAACCGGCTTCCCTTACTACAATTTCGATAAAATGCCCGCTTATCTCGAGGTGCTGCGGCAATGTATGCAAGGCAGTCAGGGCATGCGCCGACTCGGTTCTGCAGCGCTCGATCTGGCTTATGTTGCTGCCGGGCGTTTTGAAGCTTATTTTGAATACAATCTCAAACCCTGGGATGTAGCTGCGGGAGCCCTGCTGGTTCAAGAAGCGGGCGGTATCGTCACTGATTTTCATGGCGGCAATAAATACCTCTATGGACTCGAAATTTTAGCCGGCACACCTCCTGTTTATACCGAATTGCTCGATATCCTCCGCAAACAGTTTCCTGCTTAGTTGCTGTCGGCGTGTTGTTGCCATAGATCATCGCCTACATAGCACTCCCTCTTTTGGTGGGATTTTGGGCTGCTCGACGTGTTAAAAACAGCGGCGACTACATCAATGCAGGTCGGAGAATACCACTTTTCATGAGCTCCACCGCTCTTTTTGCACTTTGGTTTGGCTCTGAAACTCTTTTTGGTGCCAGCGGTGAGTTTGCAACATATGGCCTAATCGGCATGATCGAGGACCCTTCTGGCGGCGCACTTTGTCTGCTTTTATTTGGACTCATTTTTAGCCGGAAACTTTATCGGATGAATCTGCTCACCTTGGGCGATTTGTACCGTAATCGTTATGGTCAAAAGGAGGAGTTGCTCGCTTCTGTGGCCATGTTATTGACTTTTTTCGGCTATGTCGCCGCCCAATTGGTGGCCCTAGGATTGTTGTTGGAGTTGGTTACAGACCTGAGCCTGACACAAGGTATCAGCATAAGCTGTTGCATCGTTGCGGCGTATACCATTGCCGGCGGGATGTGGGCCATATCCTTGACAGATTTTGTGTAGAGCATACTCGTTGTTGCTGGTTTAGGAGCAGCATTGTGGCAGCTGAGCAGTGAGGTGGGTGGTTTAGATCAAGTGTTGACCCACACGGAAGTCGGTTTTTTTCCGGATGACGCCCGAGCCCAATCCACAGGCTTGGTTGGTGTATCTGGCAGGCTGGGTGACCATCGGATTAGGCAGCCTACCCTCACAAGACATCTTCCAGCGTATGAACGCCAACAAAAACGAAAATACAGCTGTGTATTCCTTTTACATTGGCGCGTTTTTGTACCTGCTCATTGCGGCATTTCCGTTGTGCATTGTCCTTATCGCCAGGCAGATGTACCCCGATTGGCTGACGGGAGATGTGCAGCAGCTACTTCCACGACTGATTTTGGCGCATAGTCCATTCTGGTTACAGGTTTTGTTTTTCGGCGCAGTCATTTCGGCTATTTTTAGCACCTGTTCAGGTTCATTACTGGCACCTGCCGCTATACGCACCGGAAACATCATCAAGCCACTGTGTAAATGCAAACTTGAAGACAAATAGCTATTGCTGTTGCTGCGTTTGTCGGTGATAGCAATAGCCTGTTTTGACTGCTGAATGGCCCTTTTACGCAATAACATCTATGCCTTGGTGGGCGAGTCGAGTGTGCTTGGTTTGGTCGCCTTGCTCGTGCCGCTTTTTAGCGCCTTGTACACCAAAAGGCCGCAGCTTGGGGTGCAATCTTTTCGGTGATTTTCGGGGGTATGGTTTGGTGCTATTTTGAATACGCCGCCCAAGCATCCTTCCCTGCACTTTTGCTGGGTTTTGGGGCGTCAATCCTCGGTATGTGGGTAGGGAAACGCTTTAAGGTATTTCTCCATTTTTCCAGCTAAAGGCTGAACCATTTTTTTTGCAGGATTAGGATAAAATAGTCGCGCTTTGCCCAAGTGCAGACAGCACAGCCGCACAACAGCTTTTATCTCCCGAGAGGCACAAAAAGTTACATAAAACCCACATTAAGCTTGGTTGAAGCAATAATCACATAGCTTTACCTCATAAAACCACAAGATGAAAAAACTACTTTTACTCAGCACGATTTGCGCATTGATGTTCACCCTTGAAAGCCAGGCACAAAAAGGCTACTCAAGTTCAGGAGGTACCAGCATCGGCGCCCGTTTAGGCAACGAACAAGGGCTTACCCTTAAACATCACTTTGGCAGTGCTGCCATCGAAGGTATATTGGCCACTCGCGGCTGGTCGACCAATCTAACCGTTCTCTACCATTTTTTCCATGCACCAACAGGTATCGCACCTGGCTTGGACTGGTTTGTAGGTGCCGGCGGGCACATTTGGTTTTACAACACCAACAACCGCCATTTTGATAACCGCTACTACAATGGCTCTACAGGCATTGGCATCGATGGTGCATTGGGTATGCAGTATAATTTCCCAAGTGCTCCATTGAATATGTCGCTTGACTGGAAGCCAAGTATGAACCTCTATGGTGGCAGCTATTTTGATGGGGGCGGTTTTGGCTTGTCGATACGTTTCCGTTTCAAATAGCCTGATCAGCGCATAAAAAAACCGGTTCTGTTGAGAACCGGTTTTTTTGCCTATTTCAGCCGTTTTAAACCTGCTCTAGCCCGCATGTGCATACTGCTGGTGTAGGAATGTTTGTCGTAACTCAGGCACTTCTGATAATAAAAGCGTGCACGAACCACATCCTTGCGGTCTTCGTAAATGCTCCCTAAAAGTAAACAAGCGTTTGCTGGGAGATAATTGCCATCATTACTGCCCAGTTTCACACATGCCGTGTAAGGCGACAGCGCCTCGAAACTTTTGCCCGAATCGTGCAAAACTCGGCCTTGCCGGTAGTAAAACTCAATACGATCTTCGGTAGATAGGCTTTCAAAATCTATTTTTTCTAAAAGGGAATGGGCCCGTTCAAAATAACCGCCATCGTAACGCATACGTGCTTCAAGCAAACGCGGGTTGTAGGCGGTATTCCGGCTGACCTCTTTTAAAGCTTGTTTGTCTTTGTCGTTGTGCTCCCGACCGATTGTCTTCACCAACTTCTGGTAGTCCGCAAATTTTTCGGCCTCATCTTCCATCAAATAATACCACGACAAACGCATTGCGGCATCTTTTTTAAAATCTTCAACCTCTTTTTGTTGCAGGTAACGATTGAGATAAATCACTGCACGGGCGTCGCCTTTGTACACCAACAAACTACCCAGTTGATAATCAAAATAAGGTAGCTGCAAATAACTTTTACCGGTAGGTCTTTTGAGCAAGGTGGAAATGCCCAAATCATTATTACCCAGTTGGCGCGACAAATTTCCGATGAAAAAACACGTCAGCAAATTGGTTTCTGGGCTGTTAGCAGGATTGCTCATCATCGTCCAGGCCGTTTTTTTGTCTTCTCGTATGTACATATACATATAAGCCAGTATCAATCGGATTTCGGTGCTAAAACACGCATAGGCACCACTGCTGATTTGGCCGAGCAAGGCTTGGTATTGTCTGAGACCAGTTTCTTGGTTGCCTTTAAAGCCAGCCAAATCGGTCATCCACTTATAATTATTAGGTACCGAACCAAAAACAGCATCGAGCAAGCCGCTAGTTTTGGCGTTGAGCAAAAATTTTGGATAGGCTTTTTCATTCTCGGCAGCTGCGTTTTTTGCCTTATTCATAGCCCTGATGGCGCTCAGGTAATTTTTCTGCGCCGCATGCATCAAAGTCCATTGCAACTGCATTTCAGCATGGACGTACCCTTTCCAGGGCGAAGCCGTTTGGTCGGCTTCGAGCCGACTGAAGCGCGCGGCGGCTTTTGTTTCCCGCTTTTCGAAGGCAGCAGGATTGTCGTATAAAATCAGGCTATAGAAATCAATATAATTCTCGAGTAGTACCACCAGAGTGTTTTTTGGGGCACTACTTTTTTCGGCGGCCAACAGCTGTTCGGCCAAACCCGTTTCCATGCGGATGGCCGCATCGATGCCTCGACTGATATTGGTCGAAAAAATAAAATCGGCCTTGCAAGGCCGCACCGAGGTGAGGACTGCAAGGCCGACAGCTAGCATCAGCTTCATTTTCATCCGTAAGGGATGGCTTAGGCTTCTACAACGTCGATTTCGGCATCTACCAAAATGCGTCCGCAATGTTCGCAAATGGCAATTTTTTTCCGTGTGCGAATGTCCATCTGACGTTGTGGTGGGATTTGGTTAAAACAACCACCGCATGCATCACGCTGTACGCTTACTACGGCCAGACCGTTGCGTGCATTATTGCGAATCCGCTTGTAAGCCGTCAACAAACGATCTTCGATTGCTGCTTCGGCTTTGGTTGAACGAACCTGCAATTGCTGCTCGTCTTTTTCGGTTTCGGCGATGATTTCGTCGAGCTCACCTTTTTTTGCGGCGAGGTCTTTTAAACGGCCTGCGTGTTCATCGGTGAGGATTTGTAAGTCGCCTGTGCGCTGCTCAAGCTGCACGGTGAACTCGCGGATTTTTTTCTCAGCGATTTGAACCTCGAGGCCTTGAATCTCAATTTCTTTCGAGAGGGCATCGTATTCACGGCTATTTTTTACCGTCATCAACTGGGTTTCGTATTTCGCTTTGAGGGCTACGGCGTCCTTGATGAAGGCTTGTTTTTCCGCGATCAGCTTTTTCAGGCCAGCGATATCGTCGTTGAACTTACTCAAACGGGTCTCCAGACCAATGATATCGTCTTCCAGATCTTTCACTTCCATCGGTAACTCGCCTCGCATTTTGCGGATGCCGTCGATTTTGGTGTCGATTCTCTGGAGTTCGTAAAGGGCCCGCAGTTTTTGTTCTACAGTGGTTTCCATGCTTGCTTATAAATAATTGACTGGATTCGTCTTCGTTTCGATTGACAGGGTTGCAAAATTAGTGAAATTTTCCCTTAGGTAGTTAGTCAATAGCGTAATCGTAAACTGCTCGCTTTCAAAGTGTCCGATATCAGCTATCAGCAGGCGATTATCGGCCTCCAAAAATTGGTGGTATTTGAAGTCTGCCGTTACTAAAACATCTGCCCCAGCGGCTACCGCCGCTTCCAATAAAAAGGAGCCTGAGCCCCCGCAAACTGCTATTTTCTGCACCTTTTTTTTGACAAGGGGGGTATACCGCAAGCCACCGCCAAAAGTCGCTTTGAGCAATTGCAAAAAGGCGTTGCTCTCCATCGGATGAGGCAGTAAACCGATGCGACCACTACCTAAATCTTGCTGTTTATTTTCTAGAGCATAGAGGTCGTAGGCGACTTCTTCGTAGGGATGGCTCGCAAAAAGAGCTTTCAACAAGGCGGATTGTAGGTGACTTTCAAACAGCAGTTCGATGCGTGTCTCCGCGACTTGGGTAAACTGATTTTTTTCGCCTATGTGAGGATTTGAGCCCGCCAGTGGCCGGAAAGTACCCGTACCTAAGGTATTAAAACTGGCTTGGTCATACAAACCAATTTGACCAGCGCCAGCAGAAAACAAAGCTGCACGGACTTCTTCAAGGGCGGTATTGGGCACAAAAGTGACCAGTTTTTTAAGTGTTCCCTTTTTTGGAGCGAGTATGCTTGTTTTTTCGAGTCCGATTTTGTCAGCAAAAATTTGGTTGACGCCTGCCGACAAATTATCCAGGTTGGTATGAATAGCGTAGAGGCAGATGTTGTTCCGCAGGGCTTTGAGGAGGGTGCGTTCTACCCAGTTTTTACCTGTAATTGACTTCAGTCCGCTAAAAATCAGCGGATGATGGCTCACAATGAGGTTGCACCCCTTTTCAATGGCCTCCTCTACTACTGCTTCGGTCACATCGAGTGAAACCAATATACCTGTAAGTTGGGTTGACGCTTCACCAGCGAGGAGTCCGCAGTTGTCGTAGGGCTCTTGCCAAGCTAGCGGTGCTAGTTTTTCGAGACTTGCGGCTACATCGCCAACAGAAACCGCAGACTGAGTGGAGGAATTCATGCGGCAAACATACTAAATGCCCTGCTTCTCCCCGCCGATAAAACGTTTATCTACCCACAAATACGGATAAGGTTTGCCTACTTTTGGGTTTTTTGTTGCTAATGTGTAGCTTCGAGTTCAATCATGCGACCAGTCCAATTTTTATTGTACCCCTTTGCCCTTTTGTATGGGTTTGGAATCTGGCTACGCCATTCACTTTATGATGCTGGCATCAAAAAATCCTTTAGTTTTGACCAGGCAATCGTCAAAATCGGAAATCTCAGTGTAGGCGGAACTGGCAAAACCCCGCATACCGAACTTATCGCCGCTATGCTGGCCGAGAGTTTCCCAGCAGTGGCTATTTTAAGTCGGGGTTATAAGCGCAAAACCCGTGGTTTTCGCCTCGCCGGTCCGGATGACAACGCCGATACCTTGGGTGACGAGCCCTTTCAAATGTTTCTTAAGCTGCCGGATGTGCAGGTGGCGGTATGTGAAGACCGTAAAACGGGTATCGAACAGCTCAATGCGCTGAATCCGCTTTTATCCGCTGTGGTTCTCGATGATGGTTTCCAACACCGCCGGGTGAAAGCCGACCTCAACATTCTGCTTAGCGATTATAACGAGCCCTATTACAACGACCAGCTCTTACCGGTGGGTAAGCTGAGAGAATTCCGTTCGGGCTTCCGGCGCGCTGATATCATTATATTCACGAAAGCGCCTACGCGTATCAATGTATACGACAAAAAATTCATCTTCACCAAAGTGGGCGCCGCCGCACATCAGCTGGTTATTTTTTCGCATATCCGTTATACCGACCCGGTATTTATGGAGCCATTTGAAACCTTCAACATCGACAAAAACACCCATGTATTATTGGTAACCGGCATTGCCAACCCTCATTCGCTCACCGAAAAGTTAAAATCGAAGAACATCAACTATACCCATCTTGCTTATGCCGATCACCAGCATTATGGGAAAAAACAGCTCAAACAAATCGCCAAAGCATGGCAAGAAATTGAGTCGGAAAAAAAAGTAGTGCTCACAACGGAGAAAGATTTCGTAAAACTTCGCGATTTTGGCGACTGGTTTGTCACTAACCAGATTCCACTGGCCAGCCTGCCGATAGAAATCGGCTTTGATGAGGCCGATAGAGCGGCTTTCATCGCTAAAATCGAAGCTTATGTTAAGTACCATCAAAGAAACCGTTGATTACCTGCAAGAGCGCATTGGTATCAAACCCCGTATTGGCATCATATTAGGCACTGGCCTCGGCTCTTTGGCCGATGAAGTTGAAGTGTCGCATAGTATATCCTATTCGCAGATCCCGAACTTCCCCATCTCTACCACCGAAAGTCACCGCGGCCGTTTGCTCCTTGGCAAATTGGCAGGTAAGGAGGTGATCGTCATGTCGGGTCGTTTTCATTATTACGAAGGGTACAGCATGCAGCAGGTCACCTTCCCAGTGCGGGTGATGAAGTATCTGGGGGTAGAAACCTTGATAGTTTCGAATGCATCTGGCGGTCTGAATCCGGCATTGAAAGTCTCGGACCTGATGGTCATCAACGACCACATCAATCTGTTACCTGAACATCCGTTGCGGGGATTACATCTGCCAGAATATGGCCCGCGTTTTCCGCAGATGTCGGAGCCCTATGACCGCAAACTCATCGACAAAGCCATGGGTATAGCCGCCAAAAACGGCATCAAACTTATACCAGGTGTGTATGCCGCTGTGCAAGGGCCAGCGCTCGAAACGCCGGCCGAATACCGCTACCTCCACCGTTTGGGAGCCGATGCAGTGGGTATGAGCACGGTGCCTGAAGTAATAGTAGCCCGTCAAATGGGCATTCCTTGTTTTGCCCTTTCGGTAATCACAGATCAAGGTTTCCCGACCTCAGCTGAGGAAGTAACCATTGCCAGTATCATCGATGCCGCAAAAAAGGCGGAACCCAATATGTCGCTCATCATCAAAGCATTGATTGCAGATTTATAAGCATGAGCTTGGGATTTTTTCGTCTTTCAGTTATTTCAGTAGTTTTATTTGGCTTGTTAGGGCTGATTATACTCAGCGCAAATGCTGCTGCTCAGAGTATGGGCAATACCACCCAAACCGACACTTTGGATGTAGATGAAAAAGACCTGATTCTTCGGCGTTTTTTAGTAACCGATTTTGGTTTCGACACCACTTTTTCACGAAGTCCAGACACTACCTTATTGGGCGCACAGTGGTACGACCCTTCACAAAAGGCGTTGAAAATGATACAAACCGGCGGAATATTAGGCAGTTTTGCTCAACCGCTGACTTATGAACTCGGCAATTACGCTCCTATCCGACTCGGTTTTAGGCAATACGAAATTTATGATGTGGGCTTCACTCCAGCTACCAATGAATACTGGCAGGTAAATAAACCACTAACGGTGATCGACTTCATGACAGGAGGTACCGTACAGCAACATTTTAAGGCGTTTCATACCCAAAACATAGGTGAAAGCTTTAATGTTGGTGCAGAATATAGGCTATTGTCGTCGGAAGGATTTTATCTCAACCAGGCCACAAACAATAAAAGTCTGCGCTTATTTGCCTCATTTAAATTGCCGGGCCACCGTTACGCTGCTTTTATAAATTACAGCAACAACAACCGGCTCGATGAGCAAAATGGAGGCATTCGGTTGGGCACTTTGTTTGATACCACCGTTGCATTTAATCCGCTAAGTGTACCTACAAACCTAACCGCCGCCACTTCACGACATAACCAGCGGACGATACAAATTAGCCAATATTACCGCCTGAGTGGTGCTGATAGCAGTTTTCAAGGACTGCGGCTTTTCCATCGTTTCGACTTTAGCCGCGAATACTACCGCTATACCGACCTCAGCCCACTCCAAGGTATCGCCTATTATCCAGGTATTTTACGTGACAGCACAACCACTTTCGACACCACCGGCCTCGAAACTTTTAGCCACATTCTAGGTATTGGCAGCGAAAGTCCGTTTGCGCACCTACAATGGCAGCTAAACGGCCGTTTTGGACATGGTGCTGCTGATTTAGGCTATGGTCGCGAAAACTACACCCTGGCAGGTTTTGATGGTGAAATTCGGCACCAGTTGGGTCGTTTTAAAAATGTGTTGTTATTCACAGCAACGCCCTATCACAGTCTGCAAGCAGCAACTTACGCCGCCAATTTTGAAAGTAAGCTTACCTTCAGCCAAGTCAAGCTCAGCTTTACCATCGATAGCCGCTTACAAAACCCTGATTTGATCAGCCTGCGTTTTCTGAGCAACCACCACGCCTGGAACCAAACCTTTGGCAGCATACGCCAGCAACAACTTGGGATACGGATTGATCTTCCGATACTTTGGACGAGTATAACCGCCAACCAGCTCGAAAATGGTATTTTTTATGCGAGCGACGGTCGTCCCTTTCAACAAAATGGCAACATCAATGTGCTTCAGTTGCGTTATGGCACCCACTTGAAAATTTGGAAAATGCATCTGAACATCAACCACAGTCTGCAACAAACCAACAATGGCTTGGTGCGCATACCCACTTTTGCGAGCCACGACATGTTGCATTTTGAGCACCATTTTAAAACCGGCTGGATGATTCAAGTAGGTACAGAAATCCGTTTTAACACCAGCTACCGCGCCGAAGCCTTCCGACCCGAAACGGGGCAATTTGTATTACAGGACAGTTTACGAATTGGGAATTACCCCATAATTGATGTATTTGCCGCCATCAAAGTAAAACGCACCCGTTTGTTTGCCCGTTTTGAGCATGCCAATCAAGGGTTTCCGAGGCCGAACGTATTTGCTACCCCATTGTACCCGATGTATGGCAGGGCCTTTCGTTTTGGGGTGAGTTGGGGGTTTTACAATTGAGTACTGCAATACCGTTTACACCTTTCTTCGACTGTGGTATTTTAGCCTCAAATGGATTGAATGGAACGCATTGAAATCCCCATACCGTCTTTGTGGAATACCGCACTTAAATCGGTATTGTTGTTGGTTGGCATATACCTACTTACGCAAGATGGATTGGCTGTAGCACAACAAGGAATGGTGCTGAATTGGCGAAGCATATCTTGAAAAACGCAACAATCACTTTTATACCTTGGCTCCGTGTTATTTATGAACACGGCTTTCAACCTCAATTTTTCGTTAGCTGGGACAGTCAAAACATTAGCTGGTAATTACCAAGCATAAAATCCATTCATACCGTTGAGCGCTCAGCTGTAACGGATATCAGCTCTATATCTTTTGTGCTCAAATTGACTACCCCTGCGGGTCTGCAGGAAATAGATATCAGCTCGTTGAAGGACAAGGCTGCGGAACAGGTTAAGGCTGGTTTGCTGTAGCAGGATATTAATAGTAGGACGCGGTGGCGTGTGCCTACAAAACGATGGTTTCGGCTTCGCTCAACTGCCGCTTAGATGGTGATTTCGATTTCGCTCAGGTTTTCTGCTTTTTCTTTTTTGCAGCTGGGAACAGAATGTTGTTCAGAATCAGGCGGTAGCCGGGGCTGTTGGGGTGCAGGTTTAAGTCTGTTGGTGGTTCGCCTACCAGGTGTTGGTAATCTTCTGGGTCGTGGCCACCGTAAAATGTCCAGGTGCCTTTGCCGTATTCCCCGTGGATATATCTAGCCTCACCTAGGGCTTTGCTTTCACCGAGGATGAGCACGTTCGATTTCATCACTTCTGTGCGGAAGGCGGTGGTTTGCCCCATAAAACCTTTGATGACTTGGGTGTGATTTTGGCACAACATGGTAGGAATCGGGTCCCATTTGGCAGAAAACTCAAATAGGCTAAACATATCATTTTGTTCAGGTATAAATCCACGTGTTTGGGTGGCATCGATATCGGAGTATTCGTATTCGAAGGGGTTGCGGGTGAGTCGGTAGTTCTGAAAGGCGAATGTTTTGCTAAAATCTAGCTTCCGCTGGGCTTGCGGATCGATGGGGTCACCATCGTACATACTTTCGCAGATGTCTACGCCCTCGGCAGAGAGGGCAATGTCATAGGTGTCGGTAGCTGAGCACATGGCAAATAAAAATCCGCCGCCGGTTACAAAATCTCGGATGCGGTGAGCAACGGCCAGTTTAAGTTGTGATACTTTGCTAAAGCCATATTTTCGGGCGGTTTCGTTGTTTGATTTTACCTCGGCTTGGTACCAGGGGGCATCTTTGAAGGAGGCATAAAAACGACCAAACTGACCGGTAAAATCTTCGTGATGAAGGTGCAACCAGTCATAGAGTGGCAGCTTGCCGTCCATCATTTCTTCGTCGAAGATGACATCATAGGGGATTTCGGCATAGGTCAGGGCGAGGGTTACGGCATCGTCCCAGGGTTGTTTGGTTTTTGGGGAATAGACAGCAATTTTAGGTGCTTTTTCGAGCTTCACTAGGTCCATATTCACCTCTGGATCGGCCATTCGTGCTACAATTTGCTGATAGCTTACATCCGGTAAAATTTCAAAGCTTACCCCTCGAATGCGGCATTCTTGTTCTAAGGTAATGGTATGCGCCATGCTGAAACTGCCCCCGCGGTAATTGAGCATCCAGTTCACCTCCAAATCCCGCTCAAGACACCAATACGCGATTCCATAGGCCTTGAGATGGTTTTTTTGCGCCTGATCCATAGAAATCAACAACTGACTGGCAGAGCCATGAATGGCCAGTAACAAAAACAATAAAGTGAGATAAAAACGCATAAGACGAAGATAACGCAAAAGGGGCTAAGCACGTATGAAGCGGCTTTCCTATCTTTAGGGATATGAGTCAGCGCCGCAGCCGTTTCCGGTACAACAAAGCTAAAATTGGCGCTAAGCCGGGTACCATTTTTATACCTACCAATGCGCTTGCCACCCGCATTTTTGTCCATGCCCACCAACCTGGCTACCACCTCGAAGAAAAGGACATCAACTATGGTCGTGTCGAAGAAATTATCAGTCTTCACCCCGAACATACTATTTGGGTAGATATTCGAGGGATCAAAGACCCAGAATTGTATGTCTGGCTCGAAAAAAAATTCAACATTCACCCACTGGAACTTGAAGACATTGGCAGTCAGCAGCAACCCAAGGTGGAGTATAATTTTGGCCACCTCTATGCTATCAGTCGGATGTTGTACAGTCCCGATGGCCGTAAATTGTATAACGAACAGCTTAGTCTTTTTCTATGCGATAACGTACTCCTTACCATACAACACACCTACGACGATGTGCTAGAACCGGTTCGCAACCGCATACGCGACGAACGGATGCCCATGCGTACGCGGAAATCGGAATACCTACTTTACGCGATATTTGATGCGGTGGTTGATAATTACTTTTCGGTCGTCTCCGACATCGACCAGCAACTTGAAAAACTCGAAAATCAGCTACTTGACACTGCGCAACGCAAACACCGCAACCTGATACTTGAGCTAAAGCATGAGCTCATGGATGTGCGGCGCATCGTGTGGCCAGAACGCGAAAAAATTAATACTCTCATCCGGCACAACCACCTCAACAAACAGGACAATCTCGAGATATACCTCCACGATTTATACGACCACCTCGGCACCTTGATGGACCTCGTTGAGAACTACCGAGAAGTCGCCGCCAATTTAATGGATTTGTATATGGCCAATGTTAGTAACCGCATGAATGAAATCATGAAGGTGCTCACGATGTTATCGGCCATATTTATACCGCTCAGTTTTATCGCTGGTTTGTACGGCATGAATTTCGCCCGGGAGGCCAAAGACGGCAGCCCCCTTCCTTGGAATATGCCAGAATTGTATAGTCCTCATGGCTATGTATCTGTTTTGGCTTTTATGTTTTTTGCCGCTGTAGGTTTATTGTTATTGTTTTGGCGCCGCGGTTGGTTTGGGAAATGGTGATTTGAAAAAACGCCGTTGCCACGATATGCCATGACGGTGCCGCGTGGCATTAAAAAACCACAATATGGGCGCTGTGCCGCAGCATTATGAATACCAAATCGGAATTGCCGGTATGGCAATCCGGTTTCGGGAACGTAGGGAACGGAAACATGGAGCAATACCAAAAACGCCTGCGGCATCCCGGGTTTAATTACCGGTCGGATGGGTTGTATTAGGTTACAACAGGCATATAGGATCGATTTCTTCTATTTGGCGAGCTGAATAGCAAGGGCATGCAACTGAATGCCAATGGCCAGATTGCACACCAACAATGGTTGTGGTTGGAAAAACAATATCCCTACGTTACGGTGGTTGCCTTTGTAATTATGCCGGATCATACGCGCGCATTAATTCACATTCCATACGACAAAACCCTTCTCCCACCATCAAAAATCATTTTGTATCACAACTAATAGGCGCCTACAAGACCCCCTCCAGCAAATGGATTCATTTGGCAGGCTGTGCCCTGTTTAAATGGCAGCGCTCGTATTATTTCAAGGTTATTTTTAAACAGGAACAAATAGATAATATCACCCGGTATATTAATAAAACCCAGCTAAATGGTATGCTGCAAGGAAAAATCGAGGGTAAAAACAAACCCTGCCATCTCGCGACGACAGGGTTTTGAAGCGAAATCTGGTCAATACCAACAGGAATAAACCTGTCTGTATTCTTTCGCATACCAACGCCTAATTTTCAGCCGTTAGTTGCGTTTCGTCTATAAGGTTGCCGGTGCATCCGGAGCTGTTGGCAAAGGTGCTAGCGCTTCGTCGGCCTCTTCTGTATTGGTGGATCTGGGTTTACAACTCAAGCAGGCTAGGCCTTCATCGGTGAGGATAAAAGTTTCTATGGTGCTAAACTCAAGATTGTGATAGTTGATAATCTCGCTGTCCGAGTAGTAGCGATTATCAATACGGACCGGACGATTTTTAGGGATATAAATCTCGAGTTCGACCTGCTGGGCCCGAAAACGAGCACCTGGCTTGAAGTTAATACCTCGCGCTAACTCCACTAGCGTATCCGTCTTTACAATAACGTAGTCGATCATCATTGCATTTTGGCGTGCAACCTCTACCGATGACCCCCTTGCCAACTGACGCTTTTTAAGGGTTACGACAGAATCTGTTTCACTGATTTTCCATTCAATCTTAACCCAGTCATAATGTTCTTGCTCATTATCAGCTTCAGGTCGGAATTCGAGCATTTCATTTTGCCCCAAAACAATTTTTTGATCCAGGGTAATACTGCCCTCACTTTGAAACTCAAGTGCTGTACGTGTAGCCATTACCAAACAGAGCACCACTACCGCCAGCCAGCTCCAAGCGCCAATCACGAGAACAGGACGACGAAATAGCTTCCGATTCAGTAGTAAACGCACGCCTAAATAGAGGAGGTAGAGAACTGGAATGATGATCAACAAAAACAGCAGTATCGAGATGATTATGTCTGAAACAACCGATCCACTTATGGTTTCGAGCGGGAAGGGTATTTCGGTGGTAGACAGATAGCCAGTGAAATAGGCAATCATAACGCTCAATACCGCGATCATTGAGAAGAGAATAACAGCGCTAAAGAAGATTAAAAATCCGCCTCCAAAAACCCGCAGTAACCCTGAAAAACTCGTGACTATCTTTTTGATTAGATGGGCAAAAAAGCGGATAATATCTACCGGAAGAGCGAGAAGTCGATTTAGACCTGTTTTGGGCCTGACCTCCCCTTTCGGCTGGCGGGCATCTTTCATATTCGCGAGATTGGCTTCCTGTCCGCGCATCTCAATTTTTTGAGAGAGGCTGCGTGCCGCGGGCATCACAATCCAGAGCAAGAGATAAGAGAGTATGCCAAATCCACCCCAAAAGGTTGCGATAATAAAGAGTATCCGCACCGCCAGTGGGTCGATACTGAGATAGGCTGCTAATCCTGCAGAAACACCACCAAGCACTTTATCTTCGGCATCGCGGTATAATCGGGTATTTTTACGGCCTTTATCATTTGAGGTAGGCCTTGGGGCCACCACTTCATCCGATTCAGGTGTAGCTATCCACAATACCAGGTAGAGGATAAGACCAAAACCAGCGAGGAAAATTGTGCTGAGAATAAAGAGCAGCCGAACGAGACTCACATCTGCCTTTAAATACACCGCCAAACCATTCGCAACACCGGCCAATATACGGCTGTGGCTGGTGCGATAAAATCGCTTAGGTCTTGAGCTGGCCGTATACGTCGATTCATAGTTATTATTTTGTGTTTCATCGTCGGCTTCAAAGGCTTCAAAATCATCCACTGTACCCATTTCGGTGATAAGCTGATTCACATCAGCAGCATAGAGCACTTGACGGCCAGCTGCATCAAGAGCAAGACGGAATTTTTCGGCAATGCGGGCTTCGATTTCACTTACTATTTCCAGTCCGTCGGCTTGTCGACCGAAGTAGGCCTTTACCGTATCTAGATACTGTTTCAGCAGGGCGTAGCCGTCCTCCTCGATGGTAAATACCAATCCGTTGAGGTTAAATGTGACGGTTTTATTCATGGCCAGTGGTTTTTTTTGTGTTGGCGATAATGAGGTTGATAGAGTCACTCAGCTCTTTCCAAGTAGCGTGGAGCGCTTTGAGGAAAGACGTACCGGCCTGCGTGAGGCGGTAGTATTTACGAGGCGGGCCGGCGGGAGATTCTTTCCAGGTGTAATCGAGGTAGCCCGATTTCTGGAGCCGGTTCAGCAAGGGATAGAGGGTACCTTCTACCACGATAAAACGAGCAGATTTGAGCTCGTCGATCAGGTCGGATGTATACACCTCCCCGCGGGAGATCACCAGGAGTATGCAGTACTCTAGGGTGCCCTTGCGCATTTGGATGGATGTGTTTTCTGTTTGCATTACTTACTTGCTATGTATGGTACAAAGGTATAAATGGTACTGGTTTATGCAAGGTACTATGTGAAATATTTTTGTTAATATTTATAAATATGCCCTTTTGATGGTTCAAGGCTGTTTTAAGTGCGGCTTTTTATTGCTCGCAGCGGTGCAAAGGCACAGAGGCTTTTGTGCGTCGGGCAGTTTTGCGACTTGATTGTATTGAGAAATGCCAAATTTCAGCTCCTTTGTGCCCGCGCCAAAGCAGTGCTCAACTTTTACTTTGATTGCGGGGGGATGTGTTTTAGTTTTGTCGGATGCAGGCCCGATTGAGTAGTACCGAGGAAAATTACCTCAAAGCGATATACAAACTTACTGAGCACGATTTGCAAGGAGCGAGCACCAACGCTATCGCAGAGCAGTTGCAAACACGTGCAGCTTCGGTGACGGACATGCTTAAAAAACTTGCGGCAAAACTGCTGATAGACTATAAAAAATACCAAGGTGTAACACTTACACCGGTAGGACGGTTAACAGCGCTTTCTATTATCCGCCGTCATAGACTTTGGGAAGTATTTTTAGTACAAAAGCTGAATTTTGGTTGGGACGAAATACATGAAATCGCAGAAGAACTGGAACATGTGAGCGAACCCAAGCTGATACAAAGGCTAGATGATTATCTAGGTAATCCTACAAGCGACCCACATGGCGACCTTATTCCAAGTGCCAGTGGTGAACTACCACAAACCAATCAGATACTACTAAACAAATTAGGCATTGGCGACAGAGGTATGGTCATCGCAGTTTTTGAGCATGATCCCAAATTTCTCCAGTATCTCGACGAAGTAAACCTCAATTTAGGCAAACAAATAAAGGTGCTTAAACGCGTGGATTTTGATGGCTCCATGACGATTGGATTTGCAGATGGCAGAGAGCTAGTCGTTTCAAAACAAGTCAGTAGCAGCATTTTTGTACAAAAAAACCTATGATTACCCCCTTTCACCTAGGCGCTCTTAAACAAATCCAGCATCTGGTAACCGAGGCGGATGCAGCCACCTTTACCACGGGCAATGTGCATCCCGTTTATGCCACCTTTGCAGTGTCGCGTGAAGCGGAATGGGCATGTCGACAATTTGTACTTGAGATGCGCGAAGTGGATGAAGAAGGCATTGGCACCTTTGTAACTGTGGAACATCGGAGCCCGGCATTAATTGGGCAAGAAGTGGTATTTACGGCTACTTTGGAAAGTATTACCGGTAACCATGTGATTTGCACCTACGAGGCGAAGGTGGGTAACCGGCTCATTGCAAGCGGCAGGCAGGGACAAAAAATCCTGAAAAAAGAACGTATACTCCAGCTTTTCGACAGCATACGTTAAGATTGGCGAAGCCCTTTACACGCTTTAATTTCTTATTTTTGCGACCCCATGGCCATTGTGCATATCCATATCACAAACCGACGCGCTTCCTTCGAATATGAGCTTTTACAGCAATTCGAAGCGGGTATGGTATTGATGGGCAGTGAAATTAAGTCGATACGCGCAGGCAAGGCCAATATCGCTGACGCCTATTGTGTTTTTCAATCGGGCAAACTGGTGGTGCGCAACTTGCATGTTTCTACTTATAAAGAAGCGTCTTACCTCAACCACGAACCGCTGCGCGACCGTATTCTTTTACTCAACAAGCAGGAATTGCGCAAGCTAGAACACCGGGTAAAAGAAAAAGGATTGTCTATAATTCCTGTAAAACTGGCCTTTAATGAGCGGGGTTTTGCGAAACTACACATCGCTTTGGCACGCGGTAAAAAAAACCACGATAAGCGCGATGCTACCAAAGAAAAAGACGTCAAACGCGAAATGGCGCGAGGGGAGTAATTTTCAAATTCAAAGTTCGAAATTTGGAATTCAGCTAAGATTACATCGTTATACGTCGTAAAGTAAATTGCTGGTTATACGGTTCTAAGGTTATAAATATCTAGGGCGGTCTCTTTGTCTCTTCCTGAAAAAGGTTCACTGATTAATTAAATCAGCCATCTGAAATAACCACCATCAAAAACAAATGGACTATACACAGCGAAATACCGTACACCGCGTAGGATGACCATAAACTATGGATAGCGAAGCAAAGAACAGCGCAAAAATGAACCATCGGCCATCAACCGTAGACTATAGACAGCGAAATAAAAGACCACCCAGCCAATAAAAACGCCTAAAAAAATTGGCTATTAAACCGCCAAGCCTACCACCCTTGCTTCCCAAGTAAAGGCACAAACTTAAAGCTGTCAAATTCTTCAGAAACGATGTCACCGTCAGGCATTTTGCGGAGCCGGAGCATTTGTTGGTTGGCTTCGTCACCAACGGGAATAACAAGTATGCCACCGGGTTTAAGTTGGTCGGTGAGCGACTGAGGCACTACCGGTGCGCCGGCGGTGACAATAATTTTATCGAAAGGTGCGAAGGAAGGCAAACCGAGTGTTCCATCGCCAAAATAGCAGTTGATTTTGTAGCCCATGGCAGTCAACAGCTTCTTCGTTTTTTCGTAGAGTTTGCGTTGGCGTTCGATGCTGTACACTTTTGCACCCAATTTCTCTAACACGCAGGCCTGATAACCTGAACCGGTACCGATTTCCAGCACTTTGTCTCGTTTTTTAAGCTCGAGTAACTGACTTTGAAAAGCAACGGTAAACGGCTGGCTGATGGTCTGCCCCTCGCCTATTGGCATGGCGCGGTCGTCGTAGGCCAGTTCCAGGAAGGCGGTTTCGAGGAATAAATGGCGTGGCACGCTGTTGATGGCTTCCAGTACGCTTTGGTCGTTGATGCCTTTTTGGCGTAGGGTTTCGACCAACTTTTTACGCAGGCCTTTGTGTTTGAAGGTATCGGGAAAGGCAGAGCCAGCAGCGGATGTCATGGTCTGCAAACATACGCAAGGAAAGCGACAGAAAAGGCGACGACTTTCCCACTTTTACGCTTTTTCTACCCGCCTTTTGCCATTTTACCGAGGAATCACCCTATTTTCGTAGCAACCAAAACTGCCGCATGAAGTTGAAGATCGGGGTACTGGGTGCTGGTCACCTAGGGAAAGTCCATTTGCGTTGTATCGGCTTATCGCCCGAAATTTTTGAACTGGTGGGTTTTTACGACCCAAACGACGAAAATGCTGCCAAGGTCGAGGATATTTTTGCCATCCCACGCTTTAAAAATCTAGAGGATTTAGTAGCAGCTGTTGATATCGTCGACATCGTTACCCCTACGCTTTCACATTACGATTGTGCGCTGTTGGCGCTGCGGAAATTAAAGCACGTCTTCATTGAAAAACCAATCACCAATACAGTTGAAGAAGCGCGCCATTTGCTGAGTATGGCCAGTGAGGCCAACGTAAAAGTACAAGTGGGCCATGTAGAACGTTTTAATCCGGCATTTCTCACGGCACGCCCCTATGTCACTTCACCGATGTTCATCGAAGCCCACCGCCTGAGCTTGTTTAATCCGCGCGGAACCGATGTGAGTATTGTGCTCGACTTGATGATTCACGATATCGACATCGTGCTGAGCTTGGTGAAAAGCAGTATCAAAAACATTAGTGCAAGCGGCGTTTGTGTGGTGTCATCAACACCCGATATCGCCAATGCTCGCATCGAATTTGAAAATGGTTGTGTGGCCAATCTCACCGCAAGCCGCCTTTCGATAAAAAATATGCGTAAAATGAGATTGTTTCAGCATGATGCCTATATTTCTATCGATTTCTTAGACAAAGAGACAGAAGTTTTGCGTTTAACTGACTCGAACGATAACCAACTGCCGCAAACCATGGAAATCGACCTTGGTCCGGAGCGCGGCAAAAAAGTCATCGGCTTCGAAAAACCAAAAGTGGCGGAGATTAACGCAATCCAAACCGAACTAACCGAATTTGCCCGGGCAATACGTGAAAACAGTAGGCCCGCGGTAACCATCGAAGACGGTTATAAGGCACTGGAGACCGCTCACCGCATTTTGGAACAAATCGAAAAGAACCAGTTGCATTGAAAAACAAAATACTCCTTCTTCTACTTCTGCTGAGTACCCAAAGTTGTCGATACCTCTACGAACCCGACGGAGGTATACCTGCCTATATTTTTGTGCCTAGCATAACCCTAAGCACAGAGTATGCAGTGGAAGGCTCAGCATCACACAACGTGCAAGACATTTGGGTGTATATCGACGATGAAGTACAGGGCATATATCAATTGCCAGCGCGTATTCCAATTCTGAAAGAAGGTCTGGTGAAAATGCGTCTCAATGGGGGTATACTGCTCAATGGCGTTTCTAACACTCGGGCGTCTTATCCGCATTACGCCGGATTTGACACCCTCATCAACCTTGTTCGGGGAGAAACAGACACCATCGTGCCTGCATTACGTTACAATACGGCCATTGAGTTTGTGTGGAAGGAAGATTTTGAACTACAAGGTTTTACTTTACGCCGCAGTCAACAAAGCGATACCACCCTCATTCGTACTGCTGATAGTTCTTTGGTCTTCGAGGGCAACAACAGCTTACTGGCCTATGTGAATGCCGAAAGACCCTTTTTTATATGCGAAACCAATACGGCCTTTTCGCTTATTCGGGATGGCTCAAATCAATTTATCGAAATAAACTACCGCAACAATGTGCCTTTGTCTGTTGGTTATCTTGCGTTTGCACCAGATGGTTCTAGCTTTGAGCAGCCCATTGTGGTGCTCAATACCAGTGCTGTTTGGAAAAAACAATACATCAATCTGACGCCATTTATTGGTGGAAACTCTGGTTATACGTACCGCATCATTTTAGCAGGTATCTACAACCGAACCGATGGCGTAACTGGTCAGATACAAGTCGATAACCTGAAGCTCATCCGCTGATGCAAAAGCGCTTCGACACCTTTCAATACATCTTGGGCGATTGGCTGTCGGCAGCATTGGCGTGGTTTCTATTCTTCTATTACCGCAAATTTTACATTGCCTCTCACTTTTTCGGTGAAAACAACTATTTCGACTTCGATAAAAACTTGGTTGGTGGTCTGCTCACGCTTCCCGCCTGCTGGTTGATATTGTACGCCCTCATGGGTACTTACAGCGATGTTTATCGTAAATCGCGTTTAAATGAATTGGGACGCACCCTTTTGGCAACGCTGATTGGGGTAACGATTTTGTTTTTCATCATTATACTCGATGACATTATCTTCTCCATCGACGGGTACTACCGTTCGTTCAGTACCCTCTTTTTCCTACAACTGGGCATCACCTTTTTGATGCGCTTCATGCAGCTTACGCGCATTTCGTATCGTTTTAATGCTGGAAAAATTAGATTCAATACCATCATGGTTGGCGGTAATCAAAGTGCATTGGAGTTGTATCAGGAGATTCACAGTCGTTCAAAACCTTTAGGCAACAACTTCATTGGCTTTGTATCCCTTTACGCCAAAGAAAAAACACCATTAAGTGATCATTTGATCAAATTAGGCGAAATAGAACAGCTACCTGAACTCATACGCGAACATAAAATCGAGGAGGTAATTATTGCACTCGACGACCACCAGCACAAAAAGTTCAACAAGGTGGTTAATATGGTCAAGGACGAAGGTGTTATCATCAAAATTATACCGGATATGTACGATATAATGCTGGGGCACGTTAAAATGCAGCAGATATTTGGTGCCATCCTCATCGAAATTTATCCGGCTATAATGCCTGCTTGGCAACGAACACTCAAACGGATCTTTGATATCGCTGCCTCACTTTTTGCCTTGCTGATTTTATTACCGCTCTTAATTTATATCGCAATTCGAGTAAAAATGTCTTCGAAAGGAGCCATTTTTTATAGCCAGGAGCGCATTGGCTATAAAGGCGTTCCGTTCACCATTTATAAGTTCAGGTCGATGTTGGTGGATGCCGAACAAAACGGCCCGGCGCTCTCTAGCGACAACGACCCACGTGTAACCCGATGGGGTACGTTTATGCGTAAAATGCGGCTCGATGAAATCCCGCAATTCTACAATGTTTTGATAGGTGAGATGTCATTGGTCGGTCCACGGCCCGAAAGACAGTTTTTTATCGATCAAATCATGAAAGTAGCACCCCATTATAAACACCTGCTCAAAGTAAAACCGGGCATTACCTCCTGGGGTCAGGTAAAATACGGTTATGCCGAAAACATCGACCAAATGGTGGAAAGGCTGAAATTCGACATTTTGTATATTGAGAATATGTCGTTGTTGGTCGACTTCAAAATTATGATTTACACCATACTCACCATACTTGAGGCCAGGGGTAAATAAAATGCCCGCCAGCACGGATGCACAAGCGACTTGAATACCTTATTTTTCAGCCGTTAAACCTATGGTAACTTCCCTCATCATTGCCCTCTTGCTGGTTCCGCTTTTGCGCAATGGCAATCCGCTTACTCCCTATTATGCTTGTGAGGGCATGGTGGTTAGTGCCCACCCCTTGGCCACCGAGGCTGGATTAGCTGTGCTCCGGGCAGGTGGCAACGCTTTCGACGCGGGTGTAGCTACCGAATTTGCCTTGGCTGTAGTTTTCCCGGTCGCCGGCAATATAGGCGGTGGTGGCTTTGCCATCATCCATACTGCCGACGGAGAAATTAATAGTTTGGACTACCGCGAACAAGCCCCGGCGGCGGCAAGTAGCACCATGTATCTTGATAGTGCCGGCAACCCAATCCCCAAACGAAGTACCCATGGTTTACAAGCTGCTGGCATACCGGGCACGGTGGCTGGCATGTATGCCTTGCATCAGCAATACGGCCGCATGGCTTGGGATTCGCTGTTGTTACCTGCCATTACCTATGCCCGCCATGGCTGGCCACTGACAGAAAAAGAAGCTGCTTTACTCAACAGCCACCACAAGGAATTAGAAAAATACAACGGCAAACACAGCTATCTGACCCATAAGCACCATGTCAAAGCTGGAGAGCTCCTCCTCAATCCCCAGCTGGCCAAAACCTTAGAATTAATAGCCGAAAACGGAAAAGCAGGCTTTTACAGCGGTCCGGTAGCGGATAGCCTGGTGGCGCAAATGTCGGCTGGTGGCGGTTACATTACGCAACAGGATTTAACGGACTACCAAGCTATTTGGCGTCCAACCCTACACTTTGATTACGGTGACTATACCATTCACAGTATGGGTCCACCTTCCTCAGGAGGGGTGTTGCTGTCGCAGATTTGGCAGATGACACACAACTACCCTATAGACCGCTGGGACCCTAACGATATGCGTAGCCTGCAGTTGGTAATTGAAGCGGAACGCAGAGCGTATGCCGACAGATCTGCCTATTTGGGCGACCCAGATTTTGTGACTATACCCGTTGCTGCACTAACTGATTCTGTTTATCTCGCTAAACGTATAGCTAACATCCGCTGGGAATATGCCGGCAAATCTACCCAAACCCTCCCTGGCACAGTCTATCAAGAGTCCGATCAGACAACCCATTATTGTGTGGCAGATGGAGCAGGTAACCTGATGACGGCTACCACCTCCTTGAATGGTCCTTACGGCTCAAAAGTGATTGTTTCCGGCGCGGGCTTTCTGCTCAACAATACCATGGATGATTTCAGCATCGCACCAGGCATTCCCAACAGCTACGGTCTTGTTGGCAGCGCTGCCAACGCCATCGCCCCCGGCAAACGTATGCTCAGCTCTATGACCCCTACCCTTGTGCTGCAAAAGGGAAAACCCTACCTCATCACAGGCACACCTGGTGGAAGTACCATACCTACGACTGTTTTTCAGGTTTTGATGCACGTGCTTGACTACGACAAAAACATACAAGCCGCAGTTTCATCCCCCCGCTTTCACCACCAGTGGTTGCCAGACGAAGTCAAATTTGAATTGGGCCGCTTTAACAAAAGGATGTTGCGCGACTTGAAAGAAAGAGGCTATGTACTCAAACCATCCTCTCCTTACGGGCGTGCCGAAGGCATACGTATTTTACCTGACGCTACCCTAGAAGGTGGCGCAGATCCCCGAGGAGATGATAAAGTAGGCGGATTTTAAGGTAATTATTGCGTGTCGGCAATTACTTCGGTTACCTCGGGCAACATACGTTTCAGGAGGTTTTCGATGCCCGCTTTAAGGGTAATCATAGAAGAAGGGCAACCACTGCATGAACCCTGAAGGGTCACCGTTACCACACCCGTAGTTTCGTCAAAATGTTTGTAGCTGATGGCTCCGCCGTCTTGTTCTACCGCTGGCTGAATGTAATCCGTGAGAATTTGGCGAATACGTTTGATGGTCTCGCTGTCGTTACTGGTATCTGCTACGACCTGCTTTTCAGCTAAAATAGCCATGCCTGATTCGAGATAAGATTTCACGAAATCTTTCAGGATAGGCGTGATTTCGAACCAGTCTTCCGTAGTCTTTTTAGTTACGGTAACGAAGTTCGAGGCCATAAAAATCCCCTGTACAAAGGGAAATTCAAATAATTTAGCCGCCAAAGGCGAACCTGCCGCGGCACTCGTAGCGTCGGTAAATTCGAGGCTAGCGTCGGGTAATATATAACGATTCGAAACGAATTTCATCGTTTCTGGATTCGGCGTTGATTCGCTGTAAATGGTGACGAGGTTTTGTACGGTCTGCATAGTCATAGGATTACAAAGTTAACGCTTCTTTTTCAAAAAGGTTCGAGCTGTTTTAGTTCAAAATTTCGAGTTCAATATTAATGGCCTCGCTTGTGCGAGCTTCACAACAGAAGAAAACGGATGCGCTGAAATGTGCTACTATTGAGGCGTCAGCCAATCACCGTTTTAACGTAAAAACTGCAACCTTTTCAGGAAGCCGCAAAGAGACCACTTTAGCACCTTAGAACCATTAAAACAGAAAGCCGTACAAAGTAAAAGGGCTTGATCCGAAATACGAACCAAGCCCAATTTTGAATTTGAAATTTTGAATTTACTGCTCGCCCATCTCCCAGGTATTCATATACTGGGTATTGAAGTTGCCGGCACGAAAGTTTTCGTCTTTCAGCATTTTGACATGGAAAGGGATGGTGGTTTTGATGCCCTCTATCACAAACTCACTCAAAGCGCGCTCCATGGTAGCGATGGCTTCATCGCGGGTTTGCGCGATAGAGATAACCTTAGCAATCATCGAGTCGTAATACGGCGGAATGGTATAACCGCTGTAAATATGGGTATCTACCCGTATCCCGTGACCACCTGGTACATGTAGGGTGGTGATTTTTCCTGGACTCGGACGGAAATCATTGTATGGATCTTCGGCGTTGATACGACACTCGATGGCGTGCATCTTCGGAAGATAATTTTTACCGCTGATGGGAATACCACTCGCTACCTTAATTTGCTCCTTAATGAGGTCATAAGAGATAATTTCCTCGGTAACCGGATGCTCTACTTGGATACGGGTATTCATCTCCATGAAGTAGAAGTTACGGTGTTTGTCGACCAAAAACTCGATGGTTCCCGCGCCTTCATAACCCACAGCCGTCGCACCGCGAATGGCTGCATCGCCCATACGCTGACGTAAATCGTCGGTCATAAATGGTGACGGTGCTTCTTCAATCAATTTCTGGTGACGGCGCTGAATGGAACAGTCGCGCTCCGACAAATGACAAGCTTTACCGTATTGGTCGCCGATGATTTGAATTTCGATGTGACGTGGCTCTTCGATGAATTTCTCCATATACAAACCGTCGCTCGAAAAGGAAGCGGCTGCCTCCCGTTTGGCTTGATCAAACATGGTATCGAGATCTTCTGCTTTCCAGATCACCCGCATGCCTTTACCACCACCACCGGCTGTTGCCTTGATGATGACCGGATAGCCAATTTTTTCGGCCTCTATTTTGGCCAATTCGATGCTCGCGATCAACCCTTCGCTGCCCGGAACAACAGGAACACCGGCGGCTTTCATGGTTTCCTTAGCAGTAGCCTTGTCACCCATCGAAGAAATGGACTCTGGCGACGGACCGATAAATTTGATACCATAGTCGCGGCAGATTTCAGAAAATTTAGCGTTCTCCGACAAAAAACCATAGCCTGGATGAATGGCATCGGCATTGGTTATTTCGGCGGCGGCCAAAATACTCGGGATATTAAGATAAGAATCGATGCTTTTGGGCGGACCAATACACACCGCTTCATCGGCAAAACGTACATGGAGGCTCTCGCGATCGGCTGTAGAATATACCGCCACCGTTTTGATGCCCATCTCCCGGCAAGTCCGGATGATGCGTAATGCAATTTCGCCTCTATTGGCTATCAGTATTTTTTTGAACACGATATGTTTTTTTAAGCGTTCAGCAATGGATTAGGCGGCAAATGCCGGCCTTATCCTACCAGGAATAAAGGCTGGTCGTATTCAACCGGATTAGCATTATCAACCAATACCTTAAGGATGGTACCACTGACCTCCGATTCGATTTCGTTGAACAGCTTCATGGCTTCGATAATACAAACCACCTGGCCCTTTTCTACGCTGTCGCCTACCTTGACGAAAAATTCTTTGTCGGGACCGGCTGAACGATAAAAAGTACCAATCATTGGTGATTTAATGGGCACACCACTTTCGGCGACCGGAGCTACTGGAGCAGCTTCGGCAGCTACCGGGGCGGCAACAGCTGGGGCGGCATGTACGGGTGGTGCCATCATCATAGGTGCCTGCTGTACGTAAGCAATTTGTTCTGAAGGACGGTCCGACTTGATCACGATTTTAAAACCGTCTTTTTCCAATGCTACTTCAGTTACACCCGACTTCGATACGAAGCGAATGAGGTCCTGTATTTCTTTCAGATCCATGGTTTTCTTGGTTAATGGTGTTTTATTTTACACGTTCAATATAACGGCCTTCGGATGGGTCGACCTTAATACGGTCGCCGGTATTCACGAATAGCGGTACGTTGATGGCATTGCCGGTTTCGAGTGTAGCAGGTTTCATAGCATTGCCCGAAGCGGTATCGCCACGCACACCGGGTTCGGTGTAGGTAACTTCATAATCAATATGCTGTGGTAATTCACAGCCTAATATGGTTTCATCGTCGGTATTTACCAAAACGAGGCAGATAATGCCTTCCTTGAGGAATTCCGGTGCATTGATGCGTGGTTTTTCGATAGTGATTTGCTCAAAGGTATCACTGTCCATGAAGTGGAAACCGATATCGTCTTTGTAGAGGTATTGGTATTCGCGGGTTTCGATGCGGACGATGTCGATTTTAGCGCCTGAAGGAAAGGTGTTCTCCAAAACCTGACCGGTGGTCATGCTTTTGAGTTTGGTCCGCACAAAAGCGGCCCCTTTACCTGGTTTTACGTGCAGGAACTCCACAACTTTATAGATGTCGTGGTTAAATTTGATGCATAGTCCATTGCGAAATTCGGATGTACTGGCCATAAGGAATGCAAGTTATGATTTACGGGTATTCGGCGGCAAAAATAAGTCTGATTATTTCGTGTCGTATGCCCATTTTAAATAAAGGGCTCCCCAAGTAAACCCGCCACCAAAGGCGGCAAGTATGAGGACATCTCCCTTTTTGAGCTTATTTTCCCATTCCCACAAACAAAGCGGTAAGGTGCCATTGGTGGTATTGCCGTAACGTTCGATGTTCACCATGGTGCGTTCTTCGGGCAAACCTACACGTTCGCGGGTGGCATCGATGATACGTTTGTTGGCCTGGTGGGGCACGAGCCAGGTTACGTCATCGGGGGTTAGGTTGTTGCGAGCCATAATATCGGCAGCGGTATCGGCCATATTGGTGACCGCAAATTTGAAGACGGTTTTGCCTTCCTGGTACACAAAATGTTCCTTGGCTTCAACGGTTTCGATAGAAGCGGGTTTTGCCGATCCACCCGCTTTTTGGTGTAGATAATGGCGACCATTACCATCGCTGCGCATGATGGCATCGATGACACCGTTGCCTTCGAAATTAGGTTCGAGCAAAACAGCTCCCCCACCGTCGCCAAAGATGATGGCGGTAGCACGGTCTTCGAGGTTGAGGATGGACGTCATTTTATCGGCACCTACGATGACGACTTTTTTGTACATGCCGGCTTCAATAAACTTGGCACCGGTGGTGAGTCCGAATAAAAAGCCTGAGCAGGCGGCAGATAAATCGTAACCAGCGGCATTTTTGGCGCCGATTTTATCGCAAATGATGTTGGCGGTAGCCGGAAAAGCCATATCAGGTGTGGCGGTGCAGCAGATGAGGAGTTCGATTTCTTCGGGTTTCAGGCCGGTTTTGGCCATGAGGCCGTTTACGGCATGAACACCTATATCAGAAGTAGCAGAACCGGGGGTTTTGAAAAAACGGCGCTCCCGTATGCCGGTGCGGGTTTGAATCCATTCGTCGTTGGTGTCCATGACCTTCATAAGGTCGAAGTTCGTCACCACGTCTTCGGGCGCCCAGGCATGTATGCCGGTGATGGCTGCAGTCATTTTTGTCATTACTATTTTTCAGGAAATAAGCAAGCGGCTGTTCCCCGTCTTCACCGGGAATGAACGTGCAAATTAGAACTTTTCAGCTTTAAGCAAAATCAATTAAACGCTTCCCGAATTTGATCGGTCAAGCCCGAGCCTGCGATCTCTACCGCATGCCGGATCATATTCTCGATGGCAACACCACTCGAAATGCCATGTCCTATGACCACAGGGGCATTTAAACCGAGTATCGGACTGCCACCATAGTTCTCATAATTGAAGCGGTCGAAAAAAGGATGTTCAATCTGGCGGTGGGTAACCAACTCATGAAATGACTCCGCCATTTTGATGAGTACATTGCCGGTAAAGCCGTCACATACAATTACATCCGCCTTGTTATTAAACAAATCGCGACCTTCGATATTTCCGGTAAACTGGAAAAACTCGTTGTCCTTCATCATTTTGAAGGAAGCCTGAGCTAAAAGATTTCCTTTTTCATCTTCTTCACCAATATTCATCAATGCCACCCGCGGGGTTTCGATTTTGAGAATATGTTTGGCGTAAAGGTTACCAAGTATGCCGAACTGCAGCAAACTATCTGGCCGGCAATCGGCATTGGCACCCACATCGAGTATGAGTCCGTGACTGCCGTCTTCTTTAGGCACCAAGGAGGCGATGGCCGGCCGAATTACGCCGGGTATCGACTTTACCGTGTACATGGCACCTACCAGCATGGCTCCAGTATTTCCGGTTCCTGCGAAGGCATCAATTTTACCCGCGCGTAAATAGGAAAACCCAACCACAATACTGGAGTCGGGGTTTTTGGGAATGGCTTTGGTGGGATGTTCGCCCATAGCAATGACTTGACTGGTATGTACCAGTGTAAGTCGATGGGCAGAAACCCCTGCCTTTTCAAGGCCGGCCGCTAGCTGTTGCTGATCACCAAAAAGGGTCAGCTGCACATCGGCAGGCAACGATTTGAGGGCACGTACAACACCGTCGAGGGTGGTTTCTGGGGCAAAATCGCCCCCCATCATGTCAATGCCTATATTCACTGACCTGATTTACTTACTCAGCAACGGCGTTGTCGATAACAACCTTGCCTTTGTAGTACATCTTACCTTCGAACCAATGGGCGCGGTGGAAAAGGTGCGGCTGGCCGGTGGTAGGGCAAGTAGCTACGGTAGCAGCTTCTGCTTTGTAATGCGTGCGGCGTTTGTCTCTTCTGCTCCGCGAGTGGCGGTGTTTCGGATTTGGCATCTTACTAGAACTTTAAATTTTTCAGTTTCTCCCAGCGTGGGTCGATCGGACCGTCGGTCTTCTCTTCTTCTGCTGCTTCTTCAGCTGCCTCACCGTTGTATTTCGAAAGCAACGCTTCCACATCGGCACGACAAGCTTTATTCGGTCCCATCTCACAACTTACCCGCAAAGGTATGTTCAGATGGATGTTTTCGTAGATATAAGCGGACAGATTGTATTCGTACGCCGTCATGGGCAACCAAATCAGATCGTCATCGTCTGTTCCAGGCTGACCGCTGAGGCGGATTACCAACTTTGCTGAGCTGTCTACCGGCACCATTACAGATGAGAGGCAGCGGTCGCAAGGCAGTTCAATCTGTCCTTTTATACCGAATTGTAAGTGCAGGGCACTTGTTTTTTTCTCGACCTCAACCGTTACTTTCAAATCACCTTCTGTGATTAGACTGCCCGGAAAATGGCCGAAAAAAGAGGCGTCAACGTTGTATTCAAACGTATGGGATCCAAGATTCAGACTTGAAAACCGGAGCTTGTATGCATGAAGTGCTTCCAATTCGGGACTGCAAAGGTAATGATTCTGGATATATCTGCAAAAATAGTTGCGGGAAATAGTGAGTTGAGGGGGTTGAGGCAGTGGGGCAGTTGAGGGAGTTCGACAGATGGGTGTTTTGGTTAAGCGGCCACTACTCGTCCCGGTGCGTTCATCGAACCCTGTTTAAACGAGGTTTTCGCTAAGCAATTAGCGCAAATTCGAAGTTGTGCCTCCACAGTCTAAAATGATTAATCACTGAAAAGATGCGGCCTAACTAGTCCAGTTTTTAAGCGGAGAGAGCAATTGGGATGTGGCAAATAAGTAATTGTTCTAACAACATTTAATGTTGAAGTGCTATACTACCCTTACGCTATTCATCAGTATTGTTACTATCCTGCTATCCCAACTACCCATTGAACAAATCACCCAAAAACGAAAACTCGCTTTTTCAGGACTCAATCAACTCCCCCAACTCCCTAAATTGGTCGTCCACCTTAGCGGGTCACCATTACTTTTTCAAATACAAGAAATTTATTGTCGAAAAGCCATTGTATGCCATCAGCCTTTTTTAAGCATGAAGCGCGCAAAACAATTTATAGATAGTTTCCATATTCAATTACGTATAAAATAATTTTTTATAACAAAATCATATTTAAAAACATATAATTTATTATATTTGAAACAAAATATATGCAAATACATACATCAAATTTAGCGGAATTTATCAAAACCCGTCGCAAAGCCGTAAAGCTAACCCAGGAAGAATTTGCCGAGCGGGCAGGTGTGGCTTTGACCGTAATCAGAAAACTCGAACAAGGCAAAACCAATTTGCAGCTCGATAAAGTAAACCTTGTGCTACAAATGTTTGGTCACGAACTAGCACCCGTGCCACTCAAACGGAGCATGTCATGAGAAGTGCACAGGTTTTTTACAAAGACCATTTGGCCGGCCTGCTTCGGGAAACCGACGACGGTGAATATGGCTTTCAATATGACGCAAAGTATGTAGCCGAACACCCGAACGACTTCCTCAGCTTTGCGATGCCAGTACAAGAGGCAGAATACAGGTCCACACGGCTTTTCCCCTTTTTTGAAGGTTTGATACCCGAAGGTTGGTTACTGGATATAGCCTCTAACCATTGGAAAATAGACCGAGAAGACCCCATGGGACTGTTATTGGCCTGCTGCAAAAACTGCATAGGTGCAGTAAGTATCATCCCAATTCATGAAGCCGACCATGAATAAGTGTTTGTACTGCTACTTACCCCTCGAGACATCGCTGGATTTTCATCCTGGCTGTTCTAAAACTTTTTTTGGCCATACTAAACCACCGTCACTCCCTTACTCCATCGACCAGATGAATGAACTGGCCCAAAGTGTTATCGAACGTAGTGTAGCCGTACCGGGTGTTCAGGCTAAATTATCGTTGAGCACGATAAAAGATACGCTTGACAAATCAAACCAACGCCTTACCGTGACAGAAGCTATGGGTGGGCTATTTATACTCAAACCCCCCAGCAGTTATTATCAGGAACTACCTCAAAACGAACATCTCACCATGCGGATGGCCGAAATTTTCGGGATAAGTGTCGCTCCTTCTACCCTTATTCGGCTGGTTTCGGGCGAATTGGCCTTTCTCACCCGCAGAATCGACCGGATAACAAGAGGCGAAAAAATACATATGCTCGATATGTATCAAATCACCGAAGCTTTCGATAAATACAAAAGCTCCATGGAAAAAGTAGGCAAAGCGCTGCTCACCTACTCGGCTAACCCTTTGCTGGATAGCATCCTCCTTTTTGAGCTGACATTGTTCTGTTTCATCACCGGGAACAATGATATGCATTTGAAAAATTTCTCGATGATTGAGCAGCCTTCGGGCTGGATTTTGGCACCAGCTTATGACCTGCTCAACGTGGCCATCGCCAACCCTGCAGATGAAGAAGAATTGGCGCTTACCTTATTGGGAAAGAAGAAAAATCTAAAACGGGCGCATTTCGAACTATTCGGTCAAAAACTTGGCTTAACTGCGAAACAAATCGAAGCAGCCTTTCACCGTTTTGAAAAAAAACTGCCTGATGCCAAAGCATTACTGAGACGCAGCTTTTTGTCGTTGGAGATGCAGGAGGCCTATGAAGCGCTCATGGCGAAGCGCTGGGAAATACTCTACAGGCCGAGCTAGACGGGGATACTGGAGGCGTCAGCGCCTCTGTTATTCCCCATCCTCGAACTTCACCTTTTGCGGTTTGATGGCGTTGGCTTGGAGCGCTATGTTTTCGGCGCGGGTGCGGGCGATATCGATGGCGGCAAAGACAGCCTGACGGAAACTGCTGGGGTCGGCGGTGTTTTTGCCGGCAATGTCGTAGCCTGTGCCGTGGTCGGGTGAGGTACGGATGATGGGTAGGCCGGCGGTGTAATTTACGCCATCTTCAAAAGCCAGGGCCTTGAAAGGGGTGAGCACCTGGTCGTGGTACATACCCAAAACGGCATCAAACTGCATAAACTGATTGCTGCCAAAAAAACCATCTGAACCATAGGGTCCAAATACGAGCATACCGTCTTGGTTGGCAGCTTCGATGGCGGGTTTGATGATGCGCTGTTCTTCGTCGCCGAGCAAACCATTATCGCCAGCATGCGGGTTCAGCGACAAAACCGCAATACGTGGCTTGCGTATGCTAAAATCGAGCTGTAACGACTGCTGCATGAGGCGGAGTTTACCCATGATGGCCTCTTTGCCGAGTTTATTGGCGACATCTTTCAGCGGTATATGACCGGTAAGTGTACCTACCCGCATGCGGTCGCTGATGAGAAACATCAACACATCTTTCACCCCAAAAGCTTGCTGGAGATATTCGGTATGCCCCGGAAAATTGAAATTTTCGGCCTGTATGGTGTTTTTATTTATTGGAGCGGTGACCAATGCGTCGATTTTACCTGCTTTGAGATCAGCAACGGCAGCTTCGAGTGATTTTAAGGCATAGACACCTACTTCTTTACTGGCAACACCCAATTCGAGATTGACGTCTTCCTGCCAAACCGTGACCAGATTTACCTTTTTCGTATTGGCTTCACTGGCATCGTTGATCAGGTTAAAACTCCAGTCGGTAATGCCCAAGGCTTTGCGGTGGTATCCGGCTGTGCGGCTCGACCCATAAACTATAGGTGTACAAAAACTCGTCATTTTGGCTTCCATGAAGGTTTTGATGATCACCTCCATGCCAATACCATTCAGGTCACCTACGCTGATACCGAGGCGGATTTTGGCCAACTTATCCATTAATTCTGCTTTCAATGAAGTTGTACAACAAACGCACGCCTGTTCCTGTGCCGTGTTTACCGCGGTAATTACTTTCAGCATCTAAAAAGGCTGGACCAGCAATATCAATGTGTATCCAAGGATAATCGATGAAGTGCGCCAGGAATTTCCCAGCAGTGATGGCGCCACCTTCGCGGCCACCGATGTTTTTGATGTCGGCGACTTTTGAAACAATCATCTCACCATATTCTTCCCAGAAAGGCATTTCGGCGGTGCGTTCGTAAACGGCATTGCCTGCAGTTCTGAGGGCAACTAGGTCGTCGGTTGCCGTGCCCATCACCACACAGCCGTGGCTTCCAATGGCCATAACGGCGGCACCTGTTAGGGTTGCTAAGTCGATCACCAACTCTGGATCGTATTTTTTGGCATAATGTAGGGCGTCGCCCAAAATCAGGCGGCCTTCGGCATCGGTATTTAATACCTCTACAGTTTTACCGCTGAACATGGTGATCACATCACCTGGGGTGTAGGCATCTTCGCCGGGACGGTTGTCGGTGGCAGGCACCAAACCTATCACATGCACCGGTAGTTTATTTTTGGCGATGGCGTACATGGCGCCTACCACTGCGGCACCTCCCGCCATATCACATTTCATGCTGTCCATGCCGCCGGGGGTGGGTTTGAGACTTAGTCCGCCGGTATCGTATACAATGCCTTTACCGACCAGCACCAATGGTTTTTTGTTTTTGGCATTCTCGGGCTTCCACTCCAGAATATTGAAGGTAGGCGGACGCTGACTGCCCCGGTTAACCGCCAAAATACCACCCATTTTAAGGGCTTCGATTTTGGTTTTGTTGAGTACTTCTACCTTAAAACCAGCCTCACTGCCCAATTGCTGCATCTCGAGGCTGAATTGTTCGGCGGTGAGATAAGAAACCGGCTCATTAACCAAGGTACGGGCATGAAAAACGGCGGTTACAATATGCTGTAGTTTGTTGATGGTAGCTGTAGTAAGACTTTGTGCATCGATTTGCAGCGCATTAAAGCTGTATTTTTTATCGTCGGCCCCCGTTTTGTAACGCAGGAATTGATACGTCGACAAGGCCAGACCTTCGATGAAGTCGGCGGTGCGGCTAGCGCCCGACTGAGCAATGACCGCTGCTTCGCGTATTTCGTATTTTTTGAAGATCTGATAAACGCTGTGACCTGCCTTGCGGGCAGCTTCACGGTCGGTAGTCGCATCGTCTTTGGTGGTCGGCTTCACGACAATGACCCAACTCGTGAGGCGGTTGATTTCGACGACGGTTTTTTTATTGTCGAATTGTTTTTGGATGAAAGTGGCCTCGGCAGGGGTTAATCCTGCGGCATCGGTTTGTAAATCGTTATCGGCATACCAAATCAGGCAGGCGTGATTTTTAGCCTGAGCGGTGCTTTTGAGTTGTATCATGATGTTATTTTATTTCAAAGTTACAAGGTTTGGCGGCGGTTACGAAAGAAGTCGCCCTGCTTGTTGTGGCAAAATAGGACAGAAAAACGCGGCAAGCGATACTTCTGCTATTTTTGAGCCTGTTCTCATGAGAAAAGCCTACGATTCAGAAAAAGTACGTCCGAAAAAAGGGCTCGGTCAGCACTTCCTAACCGACCAGCCCACAGCCAAACGTATCGCAAGTACACTGACGGGTTATGGCGGTTACCAAACCGTCATAGAAGTTGGCCCTGGAACCGGTATGCTCACGCAATATCTCCGCGAACAACCCTACAAATTACTTTTGAGCGAGGTAGATACCGAATCCATCAACCACCTCATCAGCAAACAAGGGTATGTGGATACCGATTTTATCGGCGATTTTCTGCAGCTCGATCTCCCCTACCACATCCGCGACTTGGTGGCTGTGATTGGCAACTATCCTTATAATATCTCCACACAGATTGTCTTTAAGGTACTCGAAAACCGCAATCTTGTTCCAGAAATGACAGGGATGTTCCAGCGCGAAGTGGCCCAGCGCATCTGTTCATCCCATGGCAGCAAAGAATACGGTATCATCAGCGTACTGGTGCAGGCCTTTTACCATGCCGAATATCTTTTTACGGTGAATGAAGGCGTATTCAACCCGCCACCCAAGGTGAAATCGGGCGTTTTACGGCTGCAACGTTTGCCACGTGACCCCGACTGTGACGAAAAAGCTTTGTTTCTTGTCGTAAAAACAGCCTTCAACCAGCGCCGAAAAATGCTGAGCAACGCCCTTAAACAGCTGCTGCCCGAGGATTTTGAGGACCCTATGGGAATACGCAGCAAAAGAGCCGAGCAGTTGTCGGTCGACCAATTTGTACAACTCACCCGCTTGCTTTACCCCCATGGCCGCTGAGGAATTTCGCCTACTGATCGTCGACGACCTCCATCCTATATTGATGGATCGGCTGCGTTTGTTTCCGCAGGTGGTTATCGACTATCAGCCTAAAATCGCCGCTGAAGATATCGCCGATGCAATGCGCAATGCCCACGGATTGGTAATACGCACCAAAACACCTATCACCAGCTCCATGTTAGCTGCTTCTCCCAAATTAAGGTGGGTAGCACGTGCGGGTGCCGGCCTCGACAATATCGATGAAGCCGCTGCTGCTGCCCTCGACATCGCCCTCTTTAATGCCCCCGAAGGCAACCGAGATGCCGTTGGCGAACATGTGATAGGCATGTTACTGAGCCTTTTTAATAAACTGAACACCGCCCATACTGAAGTGAGTCAGGGCATTTGGCAGCGTGAAGCCAACCGGGGCATCGAACTCAAAGGTAAAACCGTCGGCTTGATTGGTTATGGCAATAACGGCCATGCTACAGCCCAAAAACTCTCAGGTTTTGGGGTAAAAGTATTGGCTTACGACAAATATCTCAGCGGTTATGGCGATGTCTACGCCACGGAGGCAGGTATGGAGCGGCTTTTCGAAAGTTGCGACATTTTGAGTCTGCATTTGCCGCTCACCACAGAGAGTAGGGCCATGGTCGATGCCAACTTCATCGGCCGTTTCGAAAAACCCGTCTTCCTTATCAATGCAGCAAGGGGAGAATTGGTGCGGCTGAAAGATTTAAAAGCTGCCTTGGACAGTGGCCAAGTTTTAGGCGCTTGTTTGGATGTGCTCGAAAATGAAAAGTTGAGTCAGTTTACGCCCGAAGAAAAATCCCTACTCACCGACCTAGCGCACTCCGGCAAAGTCCTTTTTAGTCCCCACGTCGCTGGCTGGACGGTGGAATCTTACCGCAAAATATCGGAAGTACTCGCGGGTAAGATAGAGGCGTGGTTTGGTGCTGC
>JBDNIH010000167.1:0-8666 GCA_041688385.1 Bacteroidia bacterium | reverse complement strand
TCGGCATAACCGGTTAGGTAAGGGCCATCCAAACGACCTTTCAGATTCAGAACAGCCGTGGCTTTGCCGCTCACATCGTCGAAAGCGGGTTTAAGTATTTTGTCAAGCGCATTGATGGGCGAATGGGCGAGTCGGATATCAATATCAATTTCCTGATCGGCATCCAATTGCGACAGATACCCTTCAATAACCACGAGGGTGTCGCTATTGTCGACGACGGACGCCAACAAATCGGCGCGGTTTAATTCGGTAGAATATTCACTCTTCAGCACTACATCGCCGAGGGGTTGGCCGTCGAGCACAAACTCGTCGATACGGACGGTGCCAAATACGGCTGCCTTCCGAAGGATAGAGCTCGACCGTAGCGACATATTGGCGAAACCTTCCATGGAGGTTTCATAGGCGATGAGTATGGGATTGAGCTGCTGCAAGTCCACATCAACCATCTCTAAATACAAGCTGTCGCTGCGCCGGTGGCTCACCTTTCCTTGCAAGGAGATGGTTTGTGAAGCTTGCCGGAACGCAAAATTTTCGATGTGGGTTACACTGTCTTTGATCCAGATGTCGCCCTTTTGGTTTACTTGCCAACGGTTGCCGTAAAGGTCGATATAAGAAGGGCGGAAGCCAACTTTGATGCTGTCGCGGGTGGTATTGACGAAGCCGGCCAACGCGATTTTGTTGTAGCTGCTGTCGCCTGTGGCTCTTACATCAAAATTGAGGAGGTCATTGCCGAGGGTTTGTTCTGCACTGAGTTTATGCGCGATAAATTTGCCGTTGCGGAACATGCTGTCTACATACAAATCGACATCTAACTCTTCCGAATCGGAACGGCCTATAAAACTCACATTTTTTAGGCGAAGTGAATCCAACCGAAAACTGGGTACATTGAAAGAAATATCACTTTGGTGTGCCAGACCATCGTATATCACATAACCTTCGAGGCTGTCGAGATCGTAGCGGCCCGGGAAAAAGAAGTCGGACACCGGCTGTGCATCGTGTAAATTGACACTGAAATTGAAATTTTGGGGCCAAAGTGGTAAAGCGGCGGCTTTCTCTGCGTTAAGGTAGTATTGCACATACCGTTCTATACTTTGGTCAAGCGTACGGAAACTAAACTTCCCCTCCATTTGTGCTTCACCGAAAGGCAAACTCAGTTTTAAATAACGAGAGCTATCTGCCCGGCGCGTGGCCGAAAGATCGATGGATGCCAACGACAAATGCCGGCTGTTCAAATCAAGTTCCAACTGCCGGAAATTGACTTCACCCTCCAAGCTGTCGCGGTCGGTCCCTTCAAGGCAAATCTCTACAAATCCCTGTACCACCATGGTATCGGTGGTGAGTTTTAAAGCCTGAAAATCAACACGGCGGATGTCGGCGACAAAATTATAAAACGGCTCCCCATCACTCAAATCTGCCACACCAAAAAAGTCGAAATTCGCATTGGTATCGGCCGAAGCTACTCTTCCGGTGAAGAGGCCCTGATCAAGATAACCGTCTAATTCAACCCCTTCGTACCGGTAACCACTGTAGTCGGCATAGTCGAGTTTTCCGGCTATCTCACTTACCAAATTGCGCATGGTGCTGCCGCTGCCTTTGGCTTTCAACTGAAAACGCATCTGGCCGTATCTGTCGTCTTTTAACAAGGCGCGCATATCCAAACGGTCGGCATTAAGCTCCCCACTAAATACGATTTCTTCGCCTTGTAACTTAAGGTTGAGGTCGGTCACCAAAGCGCCTACGTTGGTCGAAAACAGGCCGTGAGCCACAAAATCTTCCAAATAACCAAAACAATCCGCCGACAACTGAATGTATTCCAGGGCATCAAACTGCTGCGGAATTGCGATAAAGGGCAAAGCAGCGTTTAAGCCCGACCGGCTCAGGTAGGCCTCGGATATTTTTAAATCGTATAAGGCGCCCTTAAAGTCAGGTAAGCCGGTAATATTGACTTGTCCATTGATGTAGTTTTCTTGCCCCAAACGCAGTTTCAAATCGCGACTGCGTAGGTTGCTCAAACGTCCCGAAATGGTGCCGCTCGCGTACAGTCGCTCACGCGGAAGTTCATCCAATCCGGTGAGATAACGCAGTTCTTCTGGATCGATTTGCAGTCGTTCAATTTTGGCAAGCAAACGTACACGCTCTGCAAAATCGAGCAAATCAAGCTCCTGGGCATACCGAAAGCTGACGGAGGCATTGAGCTCACTGGCACGGGTTTGCAAATGCAGACTGTCGAGTAGGAGCTGGTCGGCATAACGGTGGAGTGAAAAGCCCATGTCCCGCACTTCTAATCCCTTTTTTTCTCGGAAGATGAGTTTTTCGATGTGCACCTGACTGCTGTCGGTTTGTAAATCCAGCTGCTTGAGGTTGAGCTGCAGGCCGGTCAACTCCAAATGATTAGGGTTAAACTGCCCAATACTTTGTTTTTTGGTGTAATCGTGCACCGTGAACCGACTGTTGCGCAATTGCATTTTTTCGATTACCATCACCGGTAAATGCAAAACACTGTCGATTTTATCATCTTCGGCAGGGTCGGGGAGGAGGAAGTCAATATTAAATGCGGTCTCATAATCCTTGCGGATCATGCGCAAATAGAGGCCGTCGATATCGATATTTGAGATGCGCAGTTGTTGTAATAAAATGGGGCGCAGCCTAACGCGCAACTTTAATTTGTTGGCAAAAAGTAGCGTATCTCCGTAGTGGTCTTCAATATATACGCCGTTCAAAAATAACTCGCCGCTTGCCCGGAGCTGGAGCTGGTCAATACGTACCACGGTACGGTATTCTCGCGAGAGGAAGGCCGCCAGCCTATCGCCCATAAAGTCCTGAAAACTTGGATTTATGCCCAGTAAAAGCAATATAAAGAGGGTTAGCACCAGGCCAGAAAACAACTGGAAGGGGTACTTCAGGATCAAACCGAGGTATTTAGCGAATTGACGCAATCCTTACTCTTTTATATTTTTTGACACAAAATAGCGATATTGAGCCTGAAAACCTCAAAACAGGTGACAGAAACCCTCATTTTAGCCATTGAGTCGAGCTGCGACGATACCAGCGCGGCGATAATGCGTAACGGTGTGCTGCTTTCAAATGTTGTTGCAGGTCAAGCCGTGCATGCCGAATATGGCGGTGTGGTGCCTGAACTGGCTTCGCGAGCCCATCAAGAACACATTATTCCGGTGGTAGATGCAGCTCTCAAAAAGGCAGGGGTTCAACTAAATGAGCTCACAGCAATCGCTTACACCAAAGGCCCAGGTTTGTTAGGGGCGTTGTTGGTGGGGAGTAGTTTTGCCAAAGGTTTGGCGATGAGTTTGAATATCCCACTGCTGGGCATCAACCACATGCAAGCCCACATACTCGCCCACTTTATCGACGATCCAAAACCTTCCTATCCCTTCATTTGCCTTACCGTTTCGGGTGGCCATACCCAGCTGGTGCAGGTGCATGGTGCGCTCCAATTTGAGCTGCTCGGCCAAACCCGCGACGATGCTGCCGGAGAAGCTTTCGATAAAATTGGCAAGCTGCTCGGCTTGCCCTATCCAGCCGGCCCCGTGCTCGATAAATTAGCACAAACGGGCGATGCCAGTCGTTTCGATTTTCCAGAACCCCAGGTGCCGGGTCTCGATTTTAGCTTCAGCGGACTCAAAACGGCTGTCTTATACTTCCTCCAACGGGAGCAACTAACCGATCCTGACTTCATCGAAAAAAACCAAGCCGATTTATGCGCTGCCGTACAGCACAGAATCGTGCGCATACTCGTCAATAAACTCCGCAAAGCCGCCATTAAAAGTGGCATTCGTCAGCTGGCTATAGCCGGTGGGGTATCGGCCAATAGTGGTTTACGTCGGGCCATGCAGGAACTGCAGGAGAAAGAAGGGTATGCTACTTTCATTCCAGACTTCGCCTATTGTACCGACAATGCCGCCATGGTAGCCATGGCCGGATATTTGCGTTGTGGTTTTGTCGACTTCGATGCTCAGACGGTGGTACCCAACCCCAGGTTGGCATTGACAGACAGCTAATCCAATTAAATAATCTCCTCTGCCCATGCGTTTGCTTTTCTTTTTTGCCTTTTTCCTGCTCGGTTTGTCCGCTTTAAAAGTAGAGGCGCAGCCGGTAGTTAAGGGCAAAGAAGAAGAAGCCGTAGTTACTACCCGCATCCTTTTTCTACTCGATGCTTCGGGCAGTATGCTTGGCACCTGGCAAAATAATTCGCGCTGGAATGTAGCCAAACGACTGCTCACCAATCTCATGGACAGCCTTGAAACGCAGGAGCAACTAGAGGTAGCCCTAAGGGTGTACGGTCACCAAACCGACCGTGGCGAAAGAGATTGTAAAGACACCAAACTCGAAGTTCCCTTCGCCAAAAACAGCTTTGGTAAGATCAAAACCCGACTCAAATCCATTCGTCCGCTCGGCAATACCCCCATTGCCTACAGCATGCTGCAAGCCGCCACAGATTTCCCGCGTGATCCCTTCAGTCGCAACATCCTCATTCTCATTACCGATGGACAGGAAAGCTGCGATGGCGACCCTTGCCAGGTTTCCTTTCAGTTGCAGAAGCAACATATTTTCCTAAAGCCCTTCATCATTGGTTTAGGTCTGGATGCGGGCATGAAACAAGCTTTTAACTGTGTGGGAACCTATTTTGATGCCGAGCAGGAGGTAGCGTTTAAACAAGCCCTCGATATGGTCGTAGCCCAGGCCTTAAATTCCACCACGGTGCAGGTAGACCTCAACGACCAGTTTATGCTGCCCACAGAAACCAATGTACCCATGACTTTTTACGATGCCGATTTGGGCATCGAGAGGTATAATTATATCCATACGCTCAATTCCCGCAAACTCAGCGACACCCTACTTATCGACCCCGCCAACCGCTACGAATTGGTGGTGCACACCAACCCTGAAATCAGCAAACAAAACATCAAACTGCTCCCCGGAAAACACAACATCATCACCCTCAACGCGCCCATGGGTGGTTTGGAATTGGTGGTAAGCGGCGTTACCGGCTACCGTAATTTACGGGCAACCGTGCGCGACAGCAAAACCGGCGCTTTCATCTGCACCCAAGATTTTAATACGCTGCGTAAATACCTCATTGGCGAATACGATCTGGAGATACTCACCACCCCTGTCACCAACTTTAAAGCAGTCAGTATAAAGCAGAGCGAAATCAGCCGCATACAAATTCAACAACCTGGCTTGGTGAACGTAGCCAGCAATTCCGAAGGATTCGGAGCCATATTCAGCATCGACGGACCCAGGTTGGTGAAAGTCCACGACCTCAACCCCGCCTCGCTCACCGAAACCGTTGTGCTCCAACCCGGCAATTACAAAGTGATTTTCCGGTCTAAAAACTCTTCCAAAGCCGTTTTTAGTCTAGAGAAAGAGTTTATAGTAAGTTCGGGGGCGATTATTACCGTTCGGTTTTAGCGGGATTAGGCGTTTGTTCGGCTTTCGGTAAAACGGAATTTTCGGCTACCAAATCACGACCCCAGCGGGGTGAAATATTAACAGCAAATGTGTTACCCCACGCCATCCTGGTCGAGCTTATCGAGACTAGTTTCCGATTTTAAACGGGATTTTAGGCTTTATTGCTGAGGAAGTTAGTACGGTGGTTGCTTCGGAGCTGTCCGGAAAATTTATCGATGGGCTACAATTTCTTAAATTGCAGGTAGTTAAAAAAAATAAAACCAGTCACTGTTGACAAACGTGTCAAACAGCAACTGGTCTTTTTACTTTGAATTTAATTTATACCTGGGTTAACCAAACCCTAACGCGTAATTACAAACTTAATAGCCTGAGGAGGGGACAAGTCATTAATTAACTGAAGGAAATAAATGCCATCACTTAAGCTCGAAACATCGAGTGTTGCATTACTGTTAACCGAAGAAATACGACCAGAAAGCTGGGTAGTTCCCTGCATATCTGAAATACGATACGTTATTCCATTTAAAGAAACATTGGAAGTAAGCGTGAGCATGCCTTTGCCTGGATTAGGATATAAGTTATAGTTAATTTGCCCGGTAGGTTGACCAAACAATTCAACGGCTATGCCGAGTCCCGGACTGCGTCTTCTCAATTCGGGTGAATTCAGCACACATTCATCTAATGCTTCCAAGTATTGCGTAACATCCGTAATCTCAAGTATAAAAAGAGCTTCTGCTTCACAAATGCAGCTCCAATAGTCGCGTATGCCGGCGAGTTTCCCGTTTTCGGTTGAAATTCCTGCTAATTGTTCGAGCGCATAATCATAATGTTCGCCTGAGCGGTAAGCCTGAGCTTTGGCCAGTTTATTGTAAAACCAACGTTTTTCATCATAATTCTGATCGTAGTAGTAAAGTTGGTTATCCAGTTCAGTCTGCACTATTTGTAGCTGCTCACTTACTTCGGTTTCGTTCACAGCCCGGTTAGGTGCTATCAATTCATAACGATAAGCATTGCCTAGCGCTTTAAGGGCTTTGTTTATGGCAAACCGCATGATATCAACTTCTTCTACATTCAATAGGGTTTCCAGTGCTGATACATCATTGCGGTATGCATAATTCGCTCTTACAAAGCTAAAAATCTCCCCTAGTTTCTCTACCGCTTCTTCATCCCGATTGGCCACACCGGCTAAATCAGCTGTCATGTCATTAATGGCGGTGGCTACTACCAAAGGCAGTTTGCCATTTTGATAGTTGGTTTCAATAGGCAAGGTAGTAGTGGCATTGCCGAGCATCATAGAATCTTTCGAAGCCAGTGCTACCAACGGGCATAGGGTGGCAAAGGCACTTAACGGTTGCCAGTTGTGTAACAAAACAGGTGTAGCACTGTAGGTTAATAAATCAACGGCTACCAAACCATGCGCTGCAGGCAAGCAGTTGTTTTGTACGTTCAGTTTATAATTGGTGCCATCAAAAATCAAATTGGCGTTATCGGCAAAGGCACCAAACAAATAGGTAGTGCTTGTTGCAAAATTATTGTAGCCGTCCTGCAATATCAGGTGTTTTACATCACTGATGGAAATGCCGATCAGGTTGGCAGTAAAGTTATTTCTAGCTTCCCCTCCTAAAAGTACGTCTACATCAAAAGCGTCTAAGCCGACGGTATTGTTTGAGATACTGCTGCAAGTTAAACGTACCGGACAATTTCCACTGGCCAAAATACCTGTGCCATTGTATCGGCTCTGGCTTTCATGGACATATAAAGCCGCCGTGCTTTGGCCGCTGAATTCAATTCCCAAAGAACTGTTTCTGTTGAATTGGGAGTTGCGTATATCACAGCTTGCTGTGGCAGCATCTATTTTAAGTCCAACGGTATTACTATCGAGGCGGCAGGTTTTGAGCTCTATGTTTTTGCCATTTATACGTAAGCCGGTAATACAATGTTTAAAATCAGCATTTTCGACTTTAAGTGGATGAGCGGAGGAGGGAAGCAAGGCCAACAAACCATGGTTGCCATGCAGAAATTCTGCATTTTTAATGATGAGGTTGGGTTGACCATACACCACCACCTGCCCATAACGGGAAGTGGCACCTATAGGTTTGCTGATGCGGGCATTTTCGATGGTAGCTCGGCCTTTGATGTGGAGCTCCTTGCCGGGATGTATGTCTAAGCGGCAGTTGAGTACTTTGAAAAAATTCAGACTAGAGTCGAGCACCAGCTTGCCAGTTATTTCTGCTTTTTTATCGTCCTTACCGCTGCCGTTTAATTCGATGATGGCACCGGTTTCTATTTCCCAAAAATCGGAAGCTACCGTTTGATTCGTTGGTTGAGCAAACCGCAAATAACCGTTGCCAGTGGGTTTAAGTAGCGCAATGCTTTTTAATGTAAGTTTTCCTCTTATTTCAAGCACTGCATTTTTGCCATCCAAGTGAATGATGTGGTCTTTGTGGAGAATTAGCTCTGCACCTTCTTCAATTACCAGGCGCGAGTTATCACTAATGTGTAGCAATCCATCGCCCAACAGCTCCAACTTACTGCCAGCCCTGAAAAATACAACTGCCTTATTGTTGTCTTGCAGGCCTCCACCGAGGTTAACGTAATTAGTATCTCCTACATAAAATGCGCCTTCGCCTTCAACCACTACTTCGGGCGGGGTACAGGCTGACTGTGCTGTTTTGAGCGTAAAGTTGCTATATGGGGCTGGCGTGCCCAGGCCTGAGCTTTGGTAGGTAATATCGTCGTATCTATTTACATGAAGCGTGCCTCCCAATCTGATGTTTACCGATGGTAAAAATACATCCGAAGGCAAAATGGTGGAATCAGCGCCAGGAGTTTCGGTTGCGGCAAAATTGAAGTATTCATCCAATTCATTGCCGTTTTGTTGAGAGAGAAATAGCGGTGTCGTTTCTCGTTTTTTGCGTTCAAGCCAATGAATATTGGCCAAATCAATCTGTACATGGGCGCGGTTAGTACTTTGGTGAGGATCGGTAGTATTATCATACTCCGCCCAGTATTCTTCGAAAGGGAAGGAGCTAATCCCAATAGAAATTGAGTCCTGCACATTCATATAAATGTTTTGTGTTTTTACATCTAACGCACTTACTGTTGCAACAAAATTGTGGTGAGGGAAGTCGTATTTAGCGAGATTGCCGCTGAGTTCATTGATTCTGTGTTGAGTTTCTAAAATATCGCCCGGTGCATTGTCATAGGAGAGGGTAGGGTAATTGATGGTACGATAACTG
>JBDNIH010000166.1:0-5752 GCA_041688385.1 Bacteroidia bacterium | reverse complement strand
GGTTGTTGATCGGTAAACCAACTTTGCACCACAGATTCCAGCTTGTTAGTGGATTTGCCCATGGCAGACACCACAATAAGTATCGACTCATCCGGATATGATACGAGTATGTTTCGGAGATTAATGACACCCGTAGGATCTTTAACCGATGCTCCACCAAACTTGAATACCTTCACTTCTTAGTCTTTTCAGCGTCAAATTTAGGAGATTCAATCAGCGTATGCCTGCAATTGGGCAAAAGTTAACCGGCAGTTGATCCAATCAGGGTCTAAATCCACTCCAAACTTCTCATAAAAATGGATAGCGGGTTCATTCCAGTTAAGTACCTGCCATTCGAGTCGGTGCATTTTTCGCGCCCTAGCAATACGTATGAGTTGATTTAATAAAACACGTCCTACTCCTTTTCCTCGTGCCGATTCCGTGACAATAATATCATCGAGATAGATACACTTCCCTTTCCAGGTGCTGTATTTCACGTAATATAACATCATACCTACCACAATATCATTGATTTCTGCCACCCAGCAATCAAACGCTGGGTTTTCACTGAAACCATCTATTACCAGTTGATCAACGGTGCAGCTATGCTCTTCTGGTGCTCTCTCGTAGATAGCCAACTCATGTATCAAACTATGAACAGCAAGCATATCGCTGGCCACGGCTGGACGTATGTGTACATTTCCCATTAAACAGTCATTTCTTTAACATCATCAGCAATAATCAATCTTCCTGCAGTAGCGGCTTTAATCTGTGCAATAGTAACGCCAGGAGCATATTCTCGGAGGATAAATCCTTGATCGGTTATTTCAAAAAAGCCCAATTCGGTGACCACCTTTTTTACGCATTTTAGACCAGTAATAGGCAATGTACAAGCCGGCAGAAGTTTTGACTCGCCTGCTTTATTCACGTGTTGCATGGCCACAATGATGTTTTTGGCCGAGGCTACCAAGTCCATGGCGCCACCCATACCTTTCACCATTTTACCTGGTATTTTCCAATTGGAGATATCGCCGGAATCACTGACCTCCATGGCACCGAGCACTGTTAAATCTACTTTCCCAGCGCGAATCATGCCAAAACTCATGGCAGAATCAAAAAAGGAAGAGCCTGCTACGGTAGTGATGGTTTGTTTGCCAGCATTGATTAAATCGGCGTCTTCATCTCCTGCAACGGGAAAAGGCCCCATACCCAATAAGCCATTTTCTGACTGAAGTACTACTTCAACTCCTTGAGGTATATAATTGGCTACCAGAGTAGGTATTCCAATTCCTAGGTTGACGTAATAGCCATTTTTAAGTTCTTTCGCAATTCGTTTGGCGATGCCGTGTTTGTCTAACATAGAATTTGGTTTAATAGCATTCCTAGGCGTGAAGGTCGGAATGCAATTAATTACAAAGATTCAATAGTTAGCGTTTGTATGCAATTCTTTTTCTGCGGGTGGTTCGTTTATTATAAAATCAGGAGGCGTTTTGCGGTAAATTTTGCAAAGTATTTAGCGTGGTGGCCTGTAATTTGAAGTATTGCACGCAGAGGCGAGGAGGTTTATTTTTGTTAATTTTCATGTAAAGTCAACAACGCCACTACGGTTTTACTAGGCGGTGCTTTAATCGGTTTGTTCCTACTATTGTTGATTTCTGCGCAATTTTTAGCTCGAAGACGCAGTATTGATGTTTGTTCATAGTTCTTTTCTTTTTTTTGGATTTGAATCTGAACGCGGTAACCCAACAGATTATCGGTGCTTCTATAAGAGTACATATAGAAATTGGCGTTGGCTTACTTGAGTACGTTCGCGAAAAGTTGTTGAGCGATGAGTTAGCCAAACAAGGGCTATCGACAAGAACACAAGTGCCAATTCCAGTTGTCTGCAATTACCACAAATTCAACGAAATAGGCTTCAGAGCAGATTTGATAGTAAATAATGAAGTTCTAATAGAGGTAAAATATACGGAAGGAATAGCCCCTATTCATTGCAAACAAGTGCTGACCTACCGGAGACTAACTGACATTAGGACTCCTTATAAAATTCAATGCAGAAGTACCCACAAAGGGAGTAAAAAGAATAGCTAATAACCTTTAGGTCAATGCATAACTAATAAATGCATAACTAATAAATGCTTAACTAAAAAAACCGCGTTTTCTGCACCTCGGCGTGCCCCATAATCCGATTATCTAGTGGTACGCTGTTCTATTCGCTTTTCGTATTGGCTACCTTGGAAGATACGGTGAACGTAAATACCCGGTGTATGAACTGCATTTGGGTCGAGCGTGCCCGCTGCTACCAGTTCCTCAACCTCTGCTATGGTTATTTTTCCTGCCATCGCCATCAAAGGATTAAAGTTCCGGCTTGTAGCTCTAAAGATCAAATTACCGTGGGTATCTCCCTTCCAGGCCTTTACAATGGCAAAGTCTGCATCAAATGCGTATTCCATTAGGTATTCTTTATTGTTGAATACCCGTGTTTCCTTACCTTCTGCCACCTCTGTACCTACACCCGCCGGTGTAAAAATGGCAGGCATACCATAACCTGCCGCCATACAACGCGTGGCAAGTGTGCCCTGTGGAATCAATTCTACCTCAAGCTCTCCACTTAAAAGTTGACGTTCAAATTCAGCGTTTTCACCAACGTAGCTCGAAATCATCTTTTTTAGCTGCTTTTTCTGCAACATCAAGCCTATCCCAAAATCATCTACCCCGGCATTGTTGGAGATACACGTCAGGTTTTTCACTCCTTTTTTGACCAAGGCAGTGATGCAATTTTCGGGTATACCACACAATCCAAAACCACCTAACATGAGGGTTGCTCCATCCTGTATATCAGCTATGGCTTCGGTAGCATCTGCAACAACTTTATTCATCGGTCTGTCTTTGACTCAAAGATATAGGAACGACGCGGAATGCAGTATTACTCGCGTTTATTTCAAGCTTACTAAGGTGATTCCATCTCCACCACGATCGGCATGTTCACTTTCAAAGTCAGCGACAAATCGCTGTTTCCGTAAGTGTTCACGCAGTAATTTGCGTAAAATACCGTCGCCTTTGCCGTGAAGTAATTCCAAACGGTTGTAACTGGCCATTACAGCCTTGTCGAGAAAACGATCGAGCTCCTGTAAAGCATCTTGCCCTCTGAAACCACGTAAATCAAGACGTGGACTAAAGTTCCCTATAGCTTCTGCGACTACCGTGACACTACTGCTCGCTGCGCGTTGCTGACGTCGAGCATCAGCGTTCGACACCCACTCCAGTCTGTTCTTTTTAATGGTCATACGAAGTTCACCCACGGCAAGCTCGGCGTCGTTTTTGCCCAGAGCGACTACCGTACCAATGGTTTGGGTGTCGCGAATACGTGCAGCACTACCTATAGCTATGGTTTGGTTCTCTCTTTCGGTATTTTGTTGCCGTTTTTCCTCACGTTGGTCGGCAAAAGCAGCCTGTTTCAACTCAGTTTTAACGCTTTCGAGTTGTGTACGTGCCATTTTGGTTAGCTCTTTATCAGCGGCCGACTCTTTAATGGTACGTATCGTTTGTTCTATTTCTTTGTTGGCTTTTGCCAGTAAAGCGGTGGCTTCTTCCCGTGCCTGTTCAAGTATATGGCGTTTTTGCTGTTTGAGATCTTGTTCGCGACTTTCGGTTTTATTCAACAAATCATCTAATATCAAATCTTTGGCTTCCATCAGGCTTTTATAGCGATCTATTTCTGCTTTTTCCTGTTCAAGTTGCACTAATAATTGCTCTATATCTTGTTGTTGGATGCCGATTTTATTGCGCGCCGCAGCGATGATTTTTGGGTTAAGACCAATTTTACCGGCGATTTCGAAAGCGAATGAGCTGCCGGGTTTACCAATCTCTAATTTGTAGCGGGGCTCGAGCGTATTCGTATCAAAACCCATGGCGCCATTTAAGAGGCCATTTAACCGTCCTGCCAACAATTTGAGATTACTGTAGTGGGTGTTAACAATGCCGAAGGCCTTGCTCTGATGTAAGTGCTCCAATATGGCTTCGGCAATCGGACCTCCTAAAGCTGGATCAGTGCCAGTACCAAATTCATCGATGAGAAAAAGCGTGGCTTCATCGGCATTTTCGGTGAAGTAGCGCATATTGGTGAGGTGAGAGCTATAGGTGGATAGGTCATTTTCGATGCTTTGTTCATCGCCTAAATCGACCATAATATGCCTAAAAATACCCATTTCACTGCCTTCAGCCACTGGCAATAGTAATCCCGACTGCCCCATCAACTGTAACAGACCTACTGTTTTTAAACTTACCGATTTCCCTCCCGCATTTGGGCCAGAAACCACCAGTATGTGTTTATCGGCATCTAGACGAAGATCGAGTGGAACTACTTTTTTCTTTTGTGCCTGATGGTGAAGCCACAACAGCGGATGATAGGCAGCTGTATATCTAAATCCAGCTTGGTCTCTTAGTTTTGGCCTGGATACCAGCGGATAACGTTTGGCAAGCAAGGCGCCTGCACGTAAAAGATCAAATTGGGCGGCCAATGCATGACTTGCTTCCAAATCACCGAGATAAGGTCTTAAATCGCTGGTGAGCTGAATGAGGATACGTCTGATTTCGCGTCGGTAGGCCAACTCGAGATTGCGGATATCGTTGTTGTGTTCTAACAATTCGGTCGGTTCGAGATAAACTGTTTGACCTGTTGCCGATTCGTCGTGGATGAAACCTTTGATTTTGCGTTTGTGCTCCGCTAAAATCGGCAATACCAATCTACCATCGCGTATGGTGGCACCCGTTTCGGCGGCCCAACCATTGGCTTTAGCTTGGCGTAGGATTGTGTCAAGTTTGCGTCGGGTTTCTTGTTGCAAACGGTTTAAATCGCTGCTAATATCCGACAGCGCTTTGCTCGCGTTGGGCTTGATTTTGCCCTCTTTGCTCAAAACTGCTTCAAGTAAGGTTATGGCTTGCGCTGCTGGCGCAACCTGTGCAGCTATCGCCCACAAAGCGGGATATACTTCTTTTCTCGAGCTAAAAAATGAAATAAGTCGCTTTGCGTAATTCAGTATTTTCCACAGCTCAAAACATTGATCTTCATCAAAAAAACTACCTTCAATACGGGCGTTTTTAAGGTAAGAGGTGATATGTGGTATGGGTTCCTCGGGAATTGGGCTATCCATCAACATGAGTTGATACATTTCCCAAGCTTGTTGCAGGGCCGTAGTGAGCTTATGGCGATCGGTCAGAGGACTTAAAGCCATCGCTTCGGTCCTAGCTTGTTCGCTCATACATTGGCGAGCGATCAGCTGCTGAATCTGCTCAAATTCTAATTTTTGCAGCAGATTATCGGGATAAAGTAGCGGCATCATCTTTTTTGCTCGGAAAGTTGCTGACTCAGCTTTTCGTTCACTTCGGCATACATACCATCAAGTACAACAGGATCTTGCTGTTGATAAAAGTTGTAAGAAGAATCAAAACGCGTGGCTGTAAGTTGGTAACGTTCGAATACTTCGTCGTATAACCCACGCACCCACTCGCTTTGCAGACTGTCGCCGGTACCTTGTATGTAACGCAAATTGCGGTAAGATTCGGCCAACTGTATTTCAAGTAAAATATTAATCATACTATCGCGGGGCACTATGCCTGAATGATAACCAATTAATTTTTGGCTATCGAGGCAAGAAAAGAGGCCCAGACCCAAGCTTATAACTGCTATTTTTGTGACGGTTCGCATAAACGATGTAAAAATAGAATAAATGAGTGTCCGCTCAGCTTTACAAAAAATTAACCAAGAACTGGAGGG
>JBDNIH010000165.1:0-4516 GCA_041688385.1 Bacteroidia bacterium | reverse complement strand
GAGAAAGCACGGGCATGAAGCAATACCAGTGGGTATTTATAATGCATACCAGTATGGCTTTTTACTGCGAAATCGAAATAGTCACGCCGCTTTTTCGAGCATCCACCGAATGGCTGGATGACAGAAATCCTCTGTTTTAGTTTTAGCTCCTAACCCGATAAAAAAGCGGATTAACTACATAAGAGCGGATTAATTCTCTCAAATTCATGGGTGTGGGCCAATGCAGGAGGTCTTCTCTTTGCCAATATCTAGAACCATTCCGACGGAAGTTAAATGTGCTAACGGCCGATCCTGCCATATATCTACTCGTTTGCAGCAAACGGAGCACTCAAATGTTATGCGCCCGGCGATGGTTCAATTTGCCAAATAATAACTTTTCTGTCATCCCCAACCGAAATAAGTTGATGTTTTGAGGAATGCCAAGCGAGTTTATTCACCGAATGGCTATGTGCCATGCCTGGAAATTTTTCATAGTCGGCCACCTTGACTAAGGCTAGGCTTTGGTCGTCCCAAAGTTTGATGGTTTTGTCGCGACTGGCACTGGCTACCAAGCCAACTTCTGGTAAGTGCAACAAATGATTGATGGTGAACAAGTGTGCTGGGAATTTATCCAGTAACTTCCCGCTGCTGGTTTCCCAAACAGCCATATGGGCATCGCGTGATCCGCTAAGTAAATATTTGCCACCGGCCAACCAGAGCAAACTGAAAACAGAGCTTTCGTGCCCAGATAGCGTTTGAAGCAGCGCTCCTGTTTGACTGTGCAACCTTACTGCTCCATCGCTACTTCCGGTAGCAAAAATGGCTTCAGAAGGATGAGCAAGCAGCGTACGGATAGCGGCTTGACTTACTACTGAGGTTTGCATTAAACGTAAACTTTGCAAACTTTCCGTTTTCCACTGACTTACTTTCCCGTCGCCTTGGGCCACAAAAAGATGATCACCGAGCCAGTCCATATCAAAAATGGCTTGCTCAGTGGGTTGGTAATGATGTAATTCTTTGTGTTGAAGCAAATCGATTAGATGTAGCCCTCCTTTCAAGCTACCCAAAAGTAAACTGCTACTTTGGGGTAAAAATTTCATGCTGTAGATGCCTTGGTTTAGTTGTGCAGCCAATTGTGCATCCTGAGGCTGATCGAGATCCCAAAGCGCTACCAAACCATCACTACCGGCAGTGTAGCATTCGTTTTCTGTACCCAAAAGTAGACTGTACAAACAATCTTTGTGACCAAGTAATCTATGTTTTGGTGTAATGTCAAATTTCATTTTTGGTAGGCTTAATTTTAAATTCGACTTTTGTTCAACGACCTTTTCATTGAAAAAAGCGGTTGGAAATCGAAAGCCATGTTTAAGTTTGTAAAGCTACTCACATTTCCCGAAACACTACTTTATGCCCTTTAAACACACAACTTCTTTTGAGCCAGGTGGTGAGCTAATCCTGTGGGAGGTCAAAGAGCATGTAAAATGGTTTTATGAGCGCATGACACTATCCAAAAACTTGGACAGGGAGTTTCGCAGCATTCGAGCCGACGCTATCCGATTACAATGGGTGGCGAGTCGTTTTATATTGCAACAATTGGCACGAAAAGCAGTGTTGGATATGGAAAAGGACAGCTTTGGCAAACCCCACTTTGTTGACGATACGCGATTCATTAGCTTAAGTCATTGCCAAGGCTATGCGGCAGCTATTTCGGGCGATGTAGCAGTAGGTGTCGATGTTGAGGTGGTCTCCGCGAGAGTGCAGCGGATTAAAAATCGGTTTTTGTCCGAGGATGAAATCGTGCTTTTAGGCGATAGTGACGCTATGCTTATGCTCGCCTGGAGCGCGAAAGAAGCGGTGTACAAAATGTACGGTCAAAAGGGCCTTATTTTCAAAACCGATATGCACATAAAAACGGTAAATACGACCACACATCAGGTGTTTGTAGCGCTTAATAAGGCGGAATTATCAGTATTTCTCCAGCTGGATTATTTATTCTTCGATGGCTTAGTGATGAGCTGGGTAGTAGCCCCGGCTAACGGGTAATCGTTGTTCCTAGCTGTTGTGCCAAATCAACTTTGTGCTGCTCGAGCGCCATATGTTCTTTAAGTAAGGCATCTATTTCTTCTGCAGAAAGCGCATTGGGCTCTTTAAAACGCGCTTTACTTTCTTCGAGCAACTTGTGTATTTTTTTTAAATTTATTCGGGTTACAGCCGAAACAACATCGTTTTCGACATTGTCTTCAATTTTTACGATGAAGATGTCGTGTTTTTCCCAATTGTGACTGATCTCATAATGTTTCGCATAAACATCTACAGCCGCCTTTTTGATGTCGACGTCGGGGTGGTTGATGAGTTGATGGATATCGGGAACGGCCTGGTATTGCTTCCAGCCCTCATGATAAATGGCAAAAATTTTATTGAACGATAGATTATCCCAGCCAATTTCATCTAAAGATTCGGTGATATAGGAGATGACCGATCGGGTAGTAGAGGCCATAATTTTATCGGCATAGAGGAGCAGCAATCGGATAATGTCAGCTTCTTGCGGACTATCATCTAAAACAGTTGTTTTTTGCGCCGCTTTGGGACTATATACATCATTCAGCTGCTCTACACCATTGCGGTCTTCAGGACTTACTTTTTTTAGTTTGTTGAGCCGGTGTTTGTTGATTTCCGAAATCAGTGTCTGCTCTTCGATATGCAAAAGTCCGGCGGTATGGGTGCTATAGGTGGCCCGGAGTATAGGGTCGCTCACACGGGCTATGCTTTCGGCGATATCGTGAATGGCTTGAGCACGTTGAACGGGCTCGTCCTCGGTGCCCGCAAAGAGTAAGTCGGCTTTAAAATGGATGAAGTCCTTTATTTTATCCCGCAGATAGTCCTGAAAACCCTCGGCACCTAATTTACGGCTTTGGGAATCTGGGTCTTCGCCGTCGGGCATAAGCACTACCCTCACGTTGAGGTCCTGCTCTAGTAAAATATCAATACCACGCAGGGAGGCCTTAATACCTGCAGCGTCACCATCATATAAAACGGTCACGTTTTTGCTAAAACGCCGGATGAGGCGCGCTTGTTCTTGGGTGAGCGAGGTGCCGGAGCTGGCGACTACATTTTCGATTCCCGCTTGGTGTAGACTGATGACATCGGTGTAACCCTCTACCAAATAGGTGTTTTCTGCTTTTTGAATGGCTTTTTTCGCCTGAAATAACCCGTATAGGGTTTCGCTCTTTTTGTAGAGCATGGTCTCAGGGGAGTTCAGGTATTTGGCTTCTTTTTTATCGTTTTTAAGGGTTCGTCCACCAAAGCCAATGACTTTCCCGCTCAAATTGTAGAATGGGAAAAGCACACGACCACGGAAACGATCTGCTAAGCCGCCATGTTCACGCTGACTCGATAAACCAGCTGAAATGATCTCAGCGTCGGTAAAATTACTCGACTTGGCAAAATCACTGAAAGTAGTCATCGCGTCAGGGGAGTACCCTAGTCCAAACAGTTGAAGGCTAGCGTCGCTGATCCCCCTTTCCCGGAAATAACTCAAGCCAATAGCTTGTCCGGTATCTGTTTGAAGGTATTGCACAAAATAACTTTGGGCGAAGGCGTGCAGCTGGTACAGTCGATCGCGTTCGCTAAGCACCTGTTGTTGCTCGGGCGTAGGCTGACTTAAATCTTCTTCAACTTCAATATTATAACGTTGGGCCAAGTTACGTATGGCATCCGGATAGCTAAGGTGCTCATGCGCCATCAAAAAGCCGACACTGTTGCCTGCTTCTCCACATCCGAAACATTTGTACATGCCCCGGGTAGGGTTGACGTTAAACGAAGGTGTTTTTTCGTTGTGAAAAGGACAAAGCCCCAGATAGTTAATTCCGCGTTTTTTGAGGGTCACATAATCACCTACCACCTCCTCAATCCGGGCGGATTCCATTACACGGTCGATAGTTGAGCGGTTGATCATTATTGGACTTTCTCTGAAATTTCGGACAATAGAAACTAGTCTTCAAAAATGCAACAAAGCAAGCGAAAACTGAAACCCATTTGAAAGCCATTTGCAGGCACACAACGAAGTGGCTTTCGGCTTAACTTTGTGGCGTTGTCAATTCTAAGGCAAAGTAAAAAGCGTACATATGAAATTCGGAACCAAAGCCATACATGCGGGTGTGCATCCCGATCCAACAACCGGTGCCATCATGACACCTATTTACCAAACCTCTACTTATGTGCAGGAGTCGCCGGGCAATCACAAGGGTTATGCGTATGCGCGGGGCAAAAACCCTACCCGCACCCAACTAGAAGCAAATATTGCCGCTTTGGAAAATGCGAAGTATGGGTTATGTTTTTCGAGTGGAATGGGTGCCATAGATGCCGTTATTAAAATGCTAAAGCCTGGCGATGAGGTGATAACAGGTGATGATATTTACGGGGGGTCTTACCGAATTTTTACCAAAGTATATGTTGATTTTGGCATCAAATTCCACTTTATCAACCTCTACGACGCCGACAACGTCAAAAAATATTTAAACAGCAACACGAAGTTGAT
>JBDNIH010000164.1:0-3362 GCA_041688385.1 Bacteroidia bacterium | reverse complement strand
CGTTACCGACGAGGAGCTGATGTCTTGATGGGATTGAAAAAATTAGTCTTTTTTCTCAGGAACTTGGTTCAGCCCATTGGTCTTACCGAACAGCTCCATCGATTTCACATTGTAAGCTAAAGCTGCTTCTTCAGGAGTTTGGAACAAGCCAAGATCGATACGCTCTTTGTTGTGGAAAATGATGGCGCGGAATTTTTTGCCGCTTTTAACTACCCCACGAAAACCAAATTGATTTTCAGTTTTTGAAGTATTGCGAACTACTTTCGCGCGGATGGCCCATTGGAGATTGGTCAAACGACAATCGAGCGGATTGCTGTTCAGCAGATTCACCAATAAACGCTCGGGAGATTCATGTTTAGGGATGAATTTCTCCGCAATGAGCTTGTGCAGATAGATGGTTTCGTTTTTGTAAACACCACCTTCTAAAGGCCAGTTTTTTTGGAAAAAAGCGTAACCACGAGAATGGCGCCGCAGATTTGCGAGAAAACCAATCTTTTTCAAGTAAGGATTCTCTGAAAGGAATTCAAATACCTGATCGTCAACTAAAGCCACATCCGTGGAATTTTTGAGGGGTAATTTTACGAGCATAGAAATATAGATTGATTAAAAATTCGGCTTAAAACACAACACGGTCTAAATATAAAGGGTTACGTTTTAGTATTCGGTTTCTAAATCAAACCTTTTGACAAATTCTAAAACATTTGGATTTTTTTCGACCATTTTCGAAAGTTTTTCGTTCGAAGAGACAGGTCGGATGGCCGATTCTGCTAAAATTATCTCGTCATAGCCAAAATTCAGTTCCTGATTTGAAGTAAGTTGTCTCAATACTATTAGGAGATCTAGTTTGGCTTCTTCCAATGCTTTTTGCTGTGCAGCATCATAAACTGGAATTAAAAAGTAAGCTTTTTCATCAGGTATTGGAGAAATTTGAGAGACGATGGCGTGGAGAAAATCTTTCTTTTCTACCTTAAGACTGAGGAGCATTTTTTTCCAAGCCTCGCCAAATGGAAGCTGCTCTATTGGCTGACCAATATTTTGTTTTTCTGGCAACTCCAACGTTTGAAGAGCGGAGGTGCTGGTCTCTTGGTACTGGTCGAGATTTGACTTGGTTTTGCTAATCGTTGAACTCACTTTAACACTGGCCACGGTCGGTTTGGAAGGGCTAAGTGTTTGGTCGGCTGAGCCAGAAGGAGAAGTAGCCGACGGCGCCGAGCGCGTTGGCCTAGATATGGTTTTTACCTCTACAGCTGCTGGCGCAGCTAAGAGCTCAGCTACAATTGGTTTAGCTGTCCCCTTTTTTTTTTCGGCTAATGCTGCGCTTTGCTCAGGCTCCACAAGCTGATATACAAAACACATCTTCATCAAAGCCAATTCCACCAGTAAGCGTGGGTTTTTACTTTGTTTATAGTTTACCTCGCAGTGACTGGCAATATTTAAAGCCGATAGCAAGAAGCCTGTATCTGTTTGTTGGGTTTGTTCGAGATAGCGTGCCTGCACTTCTTCGCTTTGTTCCAAAAGTTTCACGGTTCGAGCATCTTTGGCCATAAGAAGGTTGCGGAAATGCTCGGCCAAACCCACGATAAAATTGATGCCTTCAAACCCTTTTTGATTCACCTCGTCAAACAACAGACTTACCTCTGCCAATTGTTGGAGGCGAAGCATATCCGTGCATTTGAAATAGTATTCGTAGTCGATAATGTTCAGATTATCAATTACGGCTTGGAAGGTGAGTTTGCCAGCGCTGAAACTCACAATTTGGTCGAGCATGGACAAGGCATCGCGTAGGGCACCGTCGGCTTTCTGGGCGATTACATGGAGGGCTGGACCCTCGAAGCTGATTTCTTCTTTCTCACAGATTTCGGCCAACTGCTTGCTGATGTCGCCAACGCGAATACGGTTAAAATCAAAAATCTGACAACGTGATAGGATGGTAGGCAGAATTTTGTGTCGTTCCGTGGTGGCTAAGATGAAGATGGCATAAGGTGGTGGCTCTTCCAGTGTCTTCAAAAAAGCATTAAAAGCCGAGCTGCTGAGCATGTGCACCTCATCTATAATATAGATTTTGTATTTACTGCCTTGCGGCGCATAACGAACTTGGTCTACAAGATTGCGGATATCATCGACAGAATTGTTGGAAGCGGCATCCAATTCGTGTATGGCGAGGGAAGTACCCCGATTAAAACTTAGACAAGAATCACACTGGTCACAAGCTTCCCCTTCGGCATCAATCGCTATACAATTGATGGTTTTAGCAAATATCCGAGCGCAAGTGGTTTTGCCAACACCGCGCGGTCCGCAAAACAAAAAAGCTTGTGCCAGTTGGTTCGACTTGATTGCATTCTTAAGCGTAGAGGTGATGTGCATTTGCCCAACCACCGTATCAAAACGCTGGGGACGGTATTTCCGGAAGGATACTACATAAGGCTCCATTTCACAAATGTAAACGATTTGACCAGCCATTCCTTGAACGAAATATGCACATTTTACACAAAAAAAACACACCATAGCAAGGATTACTATGGTGTCTCTAGATATTGAAAAGGGATATTTAGAATGTGATAACTCCCAGCTCTGTTATATTTCCTACAACTACACCCACATTATTTATGGTGAGATTGCCGAGGCTGCCTCTCCCTTCAACGACTACCTGATAATTGCCGCTTGCAAGGTGACCAAGTAAAAAAGCACCGCTGGGTTTAGGTATAGTACCAAAGGTATCTGTACCGCTAATGGCCATCACATAAACAGCTGCTGAATCGGGGTCAATATTTCCGCGGATAGCACCATTCACGGCCATCGAATTCATCCGAACAACGGGCTTGAGCGAGTACGTGCCGTTGCCATGCAATACGATGCTCCTACCTGCATCAAAGTCGATTGAATAGGCGTAGGATACCCCTGGCTCAAGGTCGTATTGAACAGTAAGTTTGAGCCCAGATTGTTGGGCGGAAGGTGTTGCCAGCGCGTGGCTAATGCCATCAACGACTACACTATTGTTATTCCCCAAAATCAGGCGAATTTGACTCAATCTGCCTGGAGAGAGGCTTACGTTTGCCATTAGAGTGTCGAGGCCATTGGTAAAGTCCAATAAATTGTAAATACCGGGACGAGCGAGCGTAATTAACTGGCTGTTTGGGCCAGCTTTAATTTCAATTTGTTGAATGTCGATGTATACCGCATCAAAGGCACCAGGTGCATCGGTGAGCCTGAATTGAACACTGGCATTTTGGGTAGTTTCATCCTTTTTACAGGCATATAAAATCAAGCCGCCGACTGTCAGCAACAAGAGCAAGATTTGAAATTTTTTCATGATATTTATTGGTTTAAAACCACAATAAATTTATGCATAAATGGGCAGGTTT
>JBDNIH010000163.1:0-2018 GCA_041688385.1 Bacteroidia bacterium | reverse complement strand
CCCCCCATTCAGAATCAAACACACCGCCAACATACATCCATTCGGGGAGAAAAAATTACCGCAAGCCAACCGTCTGCATACCTCCGAGCTTCGAACCCTAAAGCCAGGTTACGCCCTGCATCCCGCCACTTCTCGCTATCCTCAAATTAATCGTATATTCGCAGCCAAAACTTCAAATAAAAAAGTAAGGTCGATAGAATAGCTTATGCAAGGAGCTACCCTTCAGGCTACACAATCAGCTTACATGCCCAAATTACCAGTTGCTTACCAATTCCTAGATTTATCCGATTATGGAAGACCAAGTGCCCGATGGATTGCCAACGCACTTAAAGACACCAGGGTCACTCCAATCCAACTTACCTCTTGGTTTATTGTCTCAGGATTTTTAGCTATTTGCTGCATTCTCTTTCAGTTTTATATTGCCGCCGCATTTTTTTTAATCCTTAAATCTATTTTGGATGCTGCGGATGGCGAGCTCGCCCGACTGAAAAATACACCCTCTTATATCGGAAGATACTACGACTCGATAGCTGATATCATCTTGAATTTTTTATTTTTCCTTGCCTTCTACCATATTTCCGCTGGTAAAATCGGATATATGCTACTCGCTTTTATAGGTGTTCAACTTCAAGGCACACTGTACAATTATTATTATGTTATCCTAAGAAATACCGTAAATGGCGATCAGACCAGCAGAATTTTTGAGGCTGTCGCGCCCATTGCCATGGCGGGCGAAAAGCAGAGTACAGTCAATAAATTCTACAAAGTATATGACTTGCTCTATATCTCATTTGACAAGACGATCTATCACCTAGATCGCAAAGCAATGAACAGTGAACCCTTTCCAAGGTGGTTTATGACGATGCTATCCACCTTTGGGCTGGGTTTTCAGCTGCTTATCATGGCGGTCATGCTCCTGCTTAATTTGGAAGGTTATGTCATTCCCTTTTTCATTTGGTATTCATTTTTCATAATAGTCTTTGTGGCCATTCGGAGAATTGTTTTGAATTAATCGCAGCCAACCTGAATGTCGCAAACCACCGTTTTCTGCAATCTTAATGGGGAAATGGGTGTTAAATTTGATGTTCTCATCTATCACAGTCCATTTTGGCCGATTAATCCTTGCAAATATCGAAATAGGGTGGAACAGCTTTAAAGAGATAATGGAGACAATAAACGGAGCTTCGGTTGGGCATTGGGGGAATGGGGACTACGACATTCAAATTAGAACGGACGCGGACATTGAACATATTATGAGTTTGGTGAAACAATCATTGAAGAAAAATAAAAAATAACGCGTGCTAACAGGCGTTGGCTCTATGTCGGCTTAAATGGCAAAATAATGCGCACTGCTCCGCTTGGGCATTTGCGCAAGTGGATGGCTTCATAATTTTAAGTCCTCACTTTGCCAAACAGAAAACCATTAGGCGCGCAAAAACCTACCTCACCCGCTAAATTTGGCTATAACCAACACGCCAAAATCCTCAAAAACTAAAAGAGCAGTTTTACAGCCAATGTAAGGCCTTCCCCGAAAACTGCCCCAACAAGCGCGCCTATCCCTTTTGAGTTTATACGCTTATAAACGCAACCCTGCGTTAAGCTGGACATAGCCTTCCTCCCACCCACCCGGGCATCAAACGGCAAAGCCCTTCCCCTTACGTCACCCTCAAAAAACAAGACAAGCTCCTGCCGCCGAGCTCGCTCTGCTTACCAACAAAACAGCTTTTTTAAGCAACCAGCCATTGATTCCGTAAATTATGTAAGCAATATTCCTTTTTTTATAACACTTTATTGCATGTAAAATCCACCTTTGAGGAGTAGTTTAAAGGCAAAGATGTTTTTAATAAAATCTTGTTTTTTGTGACTATAGCTTGCCCTTTTTATAAAATGAAGCAGTATACACCATGCCTGGCAAAAAGTACCTATTATCAAAAAGCCTCGACGGTTTTTTTGCCGGTTTAAACAAGGCTTATCAATTTCTACTTCAATTTTTCAAACAAGCGGTCAAGCCACCCTTT
>JBDNIH010000162.1:0-5225 GCA_041688385.1 Bacteroidia bacterium | reverse complement strand
GGAATGACCAAAGCGGCAGAACATTCACCACGGTTTACGAAACTCGGTAATTGCATGTAGTACAGAACACCATACCTGATAACTCGGTAAGTTTCTGCTCACACTCTTTTTGACCGCAAGGCTTTAATAGAGTAACACCAGCAACATAGGCTCCGATTACGTCAGATACTGTAGGGGGAGAGTATTGGGCAGTGCCAGGGGAGGGAATACCCTTGGACTTCCGAATGAAGTCCCATACAGCGAACAAGATGACCTGATTGACGGAGGCATCGATTTTCTTGGCGTACGTAATAATCTCATTTTTCTGACGACCAGTAAGCCTCAAATGAATGTCATAAAACCTATCGTAAAACTTAGCCCTTTGATACTCGCGTGTCACGAGGCTGAGTCACGCAGGATAAGGGTCTCCAGATACGCCGTAAGCGTCAAATCAACAGCGTCAGCCTGGTCAATCAACTTATTCTTGAGGTCGGCAGAGATACGCAGGGTCAGGGTTGTGGAAGGCCCTGTAGGGCGTACATATGGTCGGCCAGCGTTGCGCTTCATTTGGGTTTCTTGGTCAGGTATATCTTGTCGAACAAGCGATTCCATGACGCCTCAGCCTTAGCAAGCTCATCAGTGGCCTCCTTAACCTTCAGTGAAGCAGCGTAGATGCGTTCGAGTTTCTCGTTAAGTTTCTTTTTGGCTTCAGCGCGGTCCATGGGGGCGATACTACATCAAGAAAAGACGGGCGACAACAACCAGCAAGCCAATGCGCCAAACCTTAGAAAACAAGGACTCCCTAGAAAAAGCTATCCAGATGATGAAGAAAGAGTTGATTAGGAGTAGGGCTGAGAATACGAGCATTTCCGAGACTGACATGAGTAATCCCTCCGTGAATACTAGAACCACAAGCCTAGCCCCAAAATGACAAAAAAGCCAGTTTCTTAAAATGATAAAACTACTAAAACTGGCGAAACTACTAAAACCTGCAGAACTTGCGAAACTTGTGAAACTACTCAGGCTGGCAGGGTTAGCTCAACAGACAAGCCTAAACCCTGTAAAAAGCCCAGAAAGCTGGCGCGCGCGTTTGTTTTTCGGGAAAATTTTGTTGTTGGCCGTACAAAATTTCTTCGTTTTGCCGGCTGAGGCGGGTCGGCCGCTTGTTATTTGCGTTTTATGATAGTGGTGTGTTGTGGCAGTGGTGCTTTGTGCCTTGAAACACTGTTGGGGTGGGGATACCCGCCTTGTGTGCTATCACGGACAGGGGATACCCGGTCGGCAACTTAGCCTCGGCGCTGGTAGCCGGGACTTTTTGCTGTGTTGTGGTGTTGTGGTGTTGTTGTTGGCGGTTATTCAGCCGGTGGTGCGGTGATGGAGTATTTGTTTTGTTCCAGTTGTGAGACTATGTTCTCATAAACCTTGACGAATACTTCTCTGTCACCATTTGTGTGCATGCCATAAGCGGTATCACCTAATTGTTGTAATGTTTTGATGAGTGCTTCTGATTTAACTACATTTGTTTGCACACCAGAGTTTACGCTTTTTACGACACCCTGGAAAATACCCCAACTAGAATATGCATCTAAAAATGGTGCCACTTTTGTGGTGGTATCTATTGTGAGCCGGCGTACGTCCCCGGGTCTGGGCATAAACTTCTCATGGGTAGCCAGCTCCAGGAATGCCAGCCTCACGTCATCATAAGCCAAATCGCATAACAAGTCATACCATGCCCGGAAAACGAACTTCTCATCAGCCAGCATTATTGTCTGGTTGTAGGTGGCATAGGCCTGTCGGACGAGGTCGGATGTTTGGGCTTTGGTGATGGTCACCAGTCCTCCTTGACGGTCTGGCTGGCATCGTAGATTTCGGTGAATTGTTCGATGTGCTGGGAGTCCCTGAGGATGAGCTCAATGTCGTTGTACTTGGTCTTGGTCTTATTGCGTCCCATGTGGAAGTCTGAGAGGCTACAGCCGACTATGGCGTTCCTACAGCCATCGAGTCCGTAATCGTAGATAGCTGCTCCTATGGCTCTAGAACGCTTGATGTCTAGCTTGGCTCCGGCTGACTTTTTAAATTGAATTCTCCAGAAGTCAAATATCTCCTGGATGCTGGCAGGGTCTACTTGCTTAGCCTTGGTGGCCTGTGCGAGTGTCGCTACCCGTGGTCTCTTTTGTTGCGCCATTGGTGTCACTCCCTCTGTGAAGCCTGGGAAATTTAGCCGCGCCATTGTCCCGTGTGTGTTCACCGGGCCAGTATAACCTCGCTACTAGAGTTCTAAAGAATTCGTGGTGAAAGTTTATCTAAAGAAAAATTTCTCTTTATAGATATCTTTCTACTACGTTAAAGAAATCTAGAGGAGAAGAATCACTAGAAGTACTATTTGGAGGGGGTCTGGGGGAACCTTTCGGTTTCACCAACCAACTCTCCACAACTTGCTGTAGACCCCCTCAGGCTGAGGGCGGTGTTAAGCTAAGTAAGAATGTTAGACTCATTCTGTTTCACTAGCGGTCTATCGCCAGCGACGTCAAGATAGCACACCTCGCCACGCCGACGAGACATACCCCCTAAGTTTCTCTGGTATTCCTTTGATATATCACCAAGTATATAAGTGCACCATTCCTTTCCACCACCGTCGACTTAATCCGACTAATTCCCCACATCCCTACCGACCACGACCCCACTACACATCCCGGATAGATTTATCTGAACATCAAGTTACGTTGACGGAGCGTGTTCGCGCGTCGGCGGGGCTCTGTGTGCTAAATTTGTGATGTGGCGTCGGAGTTACCCCTTTGGCTCCGGCGTCACACTAATCACTCGGCGGGAAAATACGCCGTGGCACGGTGCGAAGAGTAACTCTCTAGGGTCCGTGGTAGGGCCCAGACTGGTTACTCCCCTTTCTGCGCGCCGGGCTAGTGTGATGAGCGAGACCCTGGCGTCATGAGGATGGCGTCAGGGTTTTGTTTGTCGTTCGCTTTCGAATCCAGGCATGTCGTCCCGACCAACCATCTCGCCGGCCGCGTTCTCCCGACTCCAATCCCCGGTCCTCCCGTAATTGGCTTTAGTCTGCTGTTCCGCCCACGCCGGCCCAACACCCCATGCATGTCTGACGGGGGAGTTGCCGACGGTTGAGTCACCGGGTATCTTAGAATCCATCAAATCTTGAATCTCCACGAGAGCTATCCACAGCGTCTCCATCTCCTTGCCAACCCATCTGTCCCTGGTGTATGCACGATATGAAAACACCAATGCAACAACAGCAAGCACTGCTGCGCTGATAGAAATTATTTCTGGAATCATGTTATTTCCTTCCTTCCGCACTGAGGCGTGAAGCTAGTTGTTCTGATTGTTTGTCATAGAAACGCGTCCATGCCCATTCCTCATGGTTGACTGGGGCGTCTGAGAAGTCGCTGGAGGCGAGTTCACGTCCTAATCGAAGCTCAAGGCAGCTGATGCAGAGCATCCCACCATGCTTCTTCATATCGACACTGGCCCAAACACCAGCGCCCACCACGTAATACTCACCAATGTCCTGTGTATCGACCTGGCAGTCGACGCAAGCAAATACATTTCGTCGTTTGGTGCGTGGTTTGCTCATACTGATTCTCTTTTCTAGTAGTTATTTTTAAAGTGTACCGTTTAATTAATTGCTTTCCACCACCGTCAGCTTAATCAGCATCCAGAAACTGTTCGGCGGAGGTCCGGGTGGCCGCCAGACTCGTCGAAATTATCGTTTTTTCCACAGGATGCGTGCCGGCCACGCGGGGTGGGACTCCAGCACGTGCGGGATGGTTCGAAGAAAGTGACTTTTTTGACGAGTCATCCAGGGCCCTGGCGGCTAGCTGCGAATATCGACGATTTTTTAACTTATTTAGCAGCGACTGGGCTGAGCTCCAGGCATCACCAACCAGGCGTCCCAGGTAACGACTCGAAAAAAGTGACTTTTTCAGCAACCCCGGCAGCCCGCCGGCTTGAATTCTGGTGAAATAAATGGGATTTTTCATGCAGCCACACGGGGTGGGATGTCTTCTGCCAGCGGCAGCATGAACCAACCCTTTTCCCACATCATCCCAATCGCCGAGTATCCCAACAAGTCGGCGAAGGTGTCGACCAGCGGTTCGTTCTGTGGTGTTCGGTTACCGGTAAGCAAATTTTGCATACGGGCGACCTTGTCATGACATCTAACAAGAATCCCGAATCGACCAAAGCGCGCAATGTTTTCGTGCCCGTAGTCATGCTGCTTTCTCACCAAAATTCCCTGAATTTCGAGGAGGAGGGACCGGAATGCGTCTTCAGAATTCTCGATATTTTTGAAAATTCCGAGCTTGATACCGGCCGACACAACAATCGAACCGAACAAAGTCCAGTACTCGGCCGCCGTGGCGTTAGAAATTGTCTTTTTTTCAGCAGCCGCATCCGGGTGGGGCGACGGGCCCATCAATCCAATCAAATAATCGAGATATTCCCGAATATCTTCAGGCTTGTCCCAGGACTTAAAGCTGTGGTTGAACATCCAGTAGAGGGAACGCGTTGCCGCATCGTCCCAGCTGGTTGGCTGTTCGGAATACATAAATTTTATATGCTTCTCAACATCAAACACGACACCGTCCGAATTTCGAAAGGTATCCACCACCGTCAATCTATTCGTCATAGTCCCTTACTCTCTCCCCACCTAGGTGGATTGGTTTCGTACATTGAATCTATCAGCTCGGTCATCTTTTCCATCGCGAATTCCCAAGCGTACTTCCGAGGCCCCGGCTCTAGGGTGTCCAAAAAATCAACTACTACACGAAGAGACTCAGTTGAGAACGCTGCGGTTATTGATTTGGGGTTGGATGTAGGGAAGAGTATTGGGCCGTTGTCGCCGTTGAGGGCGGCCCGCGGAACATGTATCGCCCTGATGGCCACCCGCCCAGTAGTCGCTATAAAAATTGTATTCTGAAACTCATCATTCTCGACATCCTTGAATGTCTCCTGCATGTTTTCGATGAGAGCGTCGCTGACCCCGTCGTCAATATGACCTTCCATCACAGAAGCAAGACCCGCTTCGATGTCGGCAACCACCAGAGGTCTATCCAGACTCGCATCGAGGTAGACGGTTTTGACGTTTTTTTCATTTTTTTGGGCCGCAGCTGCGGCGCCCGTGCCGAACAATCCGTTAATTTCCCATTTTTTCGTCATTTTTTTAAACGTTCCCTGGTTCCGCCGTCATCACTTCATCTCCGCGGCTTCAATCTCGTTGG
>JBDNIH010000161.1:0-4350 GCA_041688385.1 Bacteroidia bacterium | reverse complement strand
TTAAAGCAAAAGTGTTACGGTGGTGGGTGAAATGGAAAGTCATCCGTTTGGCAAATTTGGCTGGATACTAGACCCAGAAGGCCAGAAAACTGAATTGTGAGAACCTCTCGAAAGTGGGTTTGAACAAATGGATGAAAAACAACCATAAACCCAAATGCTAAATCTGCGCAGCAATTAAATAACCAGATGTACATTCCATCCCAGTTCCAAGGACAAGAACCAGAACAGGCACTCGTCTTTATGCAGCATTATTCGTTCGCCCCCCTGGTTCGGGCAGTTGATGGCAAAGCAAACGCAACCCACTTGCCCTTTTAAATTGAAAAAATAGGCAAAAAACTACTTCTAAGCAGTCATATGGCTGCCGTAAATCCACAAGCCTTTGCGCTTGATGGCGCGGCATTACTCGTAATTTTAAAGGAGCCCCACGTTTATATATCGCCTACGCTCTACGATAAAAAAGAAAACGCACCTACCTGGAATTAGGTAGCCGTGCCTTGTACAGGTCTGGCCAGGCTACTCACAGGTAGGGAAGCGCAAGGAAATTTATTGTTGAAAATGCTCCAAAACTAGGCGCCTCAATATGCTGCACAGTTCAATAATGAAGTCAGCAAACGGTATAAATCGGCCCATATAAAAGCCATGGTTGCCTCCGTAATTGAAGTAAAACGATTGGAGTACGCCACCCAACTAAGTCAGAAGAAATCGAGCGAAGAAATCGCACGCAGGGCAGAAAATCTACAGAAAACGCCCGATACAGTCAGCAGCGATTTAGACAAAAGGAGGTAGGCCTAGCAAGCTACCGCAAAGACCAACAGTGCATAAAAAACCCCGTACCACCGGAATAAATCGGTAGTACGGGGTTTACTTTTGAGACGAACTAGCCCTTTAAAGCCAATTCGATTTTGTAGCGTAAACTTTCGCGGTGTGCTTTGGATTCGGCATCACCTGAAGCTGCTGCTTTGAGCTGGGTGTTTAAACGGGTGAGATTAGCTAAGGCAACCGACTGTGCGATGTTATCGTGGCCTGAACTTTTATCTTTCACCAAACCAGCAACCATAATTAAACGCTCCACATATTCTTGCTGCAAGTTCTGGCGGAAGCTGTTCACATTGCCTACCGCGTCGACTTGAAAAATGCCGTTGGTGAGATCTGTCATCATTTCGGCCAAACCGTATTGATTGCCATACAATTTGCTGTCGGTGATACGCTGAAGTGTAGCAGGATGTAACAAATGCGCCAAAACTCCCAACTGAATAGTTAGGACCCGCTTGTGTATTTTTGGGTCTTCACTGGCAGCGAAGAAGTTAAAACCACGACGCTGCACCTGCAAATGACTATACAGATTGCTGGCTGCGTCAAATGCATTGGGTGCGAAGATGTACTTGTTGAGGGAATTCATAGCCCGCTTTTGATCGGCTTTGCTCACAGGTGTGAAAGGCTGTTTTGCATTCTCCTGACCAATAAAGCCGCGTTCCACATACACTCCGCCAATGTAGCGGGAAACGGTAGCGCTGGCACTGGACATTTCGCCTCCCAAAATCATATAGGCGTTCAACATTTCTTGGTAAGACTGACCGTCTTTGGTGTAGTTCTTTTTGACGTCGATTAGCAGCTTATTTACCAATTGGAAACGATCTTCGCTGTAAGCAATCGCATCCGACGACATATCGTTCACATTTACACGCGGATCGATGGCTTTGCCTGGGGCACGCATATCGTCGGCATCGTTGCCGAAAATAAGGGCAGGCTCGGTTGACCGACTAAGGATTTTGCTCAAGCGAGCTTCTTCCGCATCGGCATCTGCGAGGGCAGTGCTATAACCATATTCAATGGCCCACAAATCGTAAGGACCTGTGCGGGTAGTGAAATAATTGCCTTGTTTGCTCGTATCTAGGGCGAGGTTAACCGCTGGATAATCCATCACAGAACCAACCAACCCTACTGCTTCTGTAATTGTCTTATTGTGTAAATCTTTAGGGGCGTGTAACTGACTGGCCTTCATATTGTGGTTCAAACCCATAGTATGACCCATTTCGTGCATCACGAGATAATACAACGACTCATCGAGATATGCTTTTTTACGCGCTGCAGAAGCACCCGTTGCTTCGAGCACCTGATTACCCAATTGGAAATTGTGCTGTAGATGACTGGCGAGCATACAACTTTGACCCGTAGTACTGTGGTCTAGTTCATCGTGACTCACCAAACCGCTGTTATTAAACAAATCGGCCTGACGTAGACGATTGGTAACAAATACATATTCCAACATGATATCGGCGCCTAAAATTTGGCCCGTATACGGATTGGTGAAACTTGGTCCATAACCACCGAATGGCGGATAGGGCGAGGAAGTCCAACGTAAAACATTATAACGAATATCTCCGGCATCCCAATCGGCGGTATCAGGCTGAATTTTCATTACAACCGCATTCTTAAAGCCAGCTTTTTCGAAGGCTTCATTCCATTTGAGGCCAGCGGCCACGATGGTTTCCCGAAACTCCATGGGCGTGGTATTTTCTACCCACCAAGTAATCGGCTCTACCGGTTCGCTGAGCGCTGCATTCGGGTCTTTTTTCACCAAATGCCAGCGGTTGATAACGTCTTTGTACGGTGTAGGGGCGGCAGATGTCATGTCATCGACCTCCCGACCAAAATAACCTACGCGTGGGTCGTCGCGGCGGGTTTTGAACGCATTGTCGGGCATAGCGATGAAGCTGTGCTGCAAACGTACTGTCACCGCACGCGGATCGGTAACATCTTTACCACCGCCATTAATAGCCGACGGATTATCGTAGACTAAATCCACAACAACATCGGTATTGGAAGGGTAGGATTTGATGCTATGGTATTTAGATTTGGATTTACTCAGGTTTCCCAGATTAAACTGGCCTGGCGAGGCTCCTGGAAACTGCGGCGGTTTTACGCGGTCAAGTTTTTCATCCATCAACAAACTGCTGGCATCGATGAGGATGAGCCCTTCTTTTTCATCTTCGGCAATGACCTTTTCACTGAGTAATAGGGCCGGACTTACATTGGCTTCCGCCGATTTGCTGATGGCATTGTTTGGGTCGAAATAAAAGTTCGTATTCATCATCTCGAAATCAATGCGGTCGAAATAACGGCTCACCCGGAATACTGCATTGTCACGGAAAGAGCCACGGAAAAGACCCACGCGGGCCAAGCCGTTTTCAGAATAGCTCCAATAGATAAACTCTTTACCAATTTGGTCCTTTTTCAACAGCAAAAAAGTTTTGCCGTCGGTGGTATCTTGGTAGATGGTCATAAGACCTTCGAACTTCACAGCCGACTTGGTCTTGGACGCAATAGTTACTTTTTTAGCGTCGGCAGGTGCTGTTTTAGACGCTTCGGCCGCTGACTTTTTTTTCTTTTTGGCGAAGGCAAAACTATCGCCTGGTGCCATGGCTGTGCAAGCCAATAAGATGGCGGTTGTCCAGATTATTTTTTTCATACGTTCGACTTAGATTATTTCCAAAAATACACGCAATCTGTTATTGTGTTTGTTAAAAGGACATAATTTAAGTGACCCCTATCGAATACAGCGCTAAAGCGCTGTGTATGCGGTATGCTCAGACAACAACAATTCATTTTATAACTAAAAACTATAATTTTGAATGTAGCTGAAAATGGGAAGGCTTCATTTTGTTCCTCGTTTAAGCAACAAACCAGTCCAATTATTTAAGCAGTTTGGAACACTATCATATCGTCATTGAAAGTAAGTGAATGTGTTTTATAACTCATGTTACTAGAAACCATTTATTAAGTTATTCGACAAATTTATCAGTGGTTTTTTGCTCTAAAATCAATTTAGTTTCACTCAAAGATTAAGGTCAGTAAGGCAATGATTCCTAAAATGACCCAGAAAATACTCATATATAAACTGCCATAAACATTAAACTTATCGAAATCACTATTCCACTCTTTTCTTAGGTGACGCTTGAATGAAACAAATCCAATTAGACCACCCAAAACCACGGATAAAATTGCGTAAATCATTCATTTAAATTTAATAATTTACTAACTCCATCAACTTTTAAGGCAGTACCTTGCCTAAGTACTTCACCGCCTAATCCATCAATTTTGATTGAACTAGGCAAAAATCTACCTGCCACAGCAAATCCGACGCTCTGAAATCCGCGATCAGAGTTTCCATCACCAAAATGCATTGTGGCTTCTAAGGCAGAGCCAGCCAGACTCATTGTGCCGCCCATAACTGCCAAAGGTATCCCTACTGGTGCTCCAACACCCGAAAGCGTTAAGGCATAGCCTGCAAGTGAAACGACTGACCCTGAGTTTTGGATTAGTTCAGTAGCTCCGGTAACAAATGCTCGC
>JBDNIH010000160.1:0-25027 GCA_041688385.1 Bacteroidia bacterium | reverse complement strand
TACTTCGTACTTCCGCTGTAGGAATGCAAGAGCTGAACAGACAAAGTGTAGGAATGCTAAAAATGCAGTTGTTCCCCAATCCAAACGAGGGGGAGTTTACCGTGCAGTATACGCTAAGCAAAAGTGCAACGGCGAAAATTTCGCTCCACACCCTCGAAGGTAAAATCCTCGATTCAGTAGTGCTTAAAAATTTGGAAGTCGGCCAGCACAGCTACCAGCGGAAAATGAAAAGACGCGAGCTGCCGGGCGCCTATTTTCTGACCATTAAAACCCCTTACGAAAGCGCAACTCAAAAATTAATCGTTAAACCGTAAGGCAGCAAACAGCGGTTACATCGTTCCAGTCTTATGCATGCCTCGGGCAACACCTTAAAAAGCAGGAGCAGCGCAACCTCCAACCGCGTAGCGCATAGCAGCGTTTTACCGAAATTGGTATAGGAATCAAATTTTTGTGTCTTCGTGGCGTTAAACCGCTAATTTAGCGGCTGTTCCGCTTTTTTATCTGGTTTTAGTATGCGTTTTACCCTGTGGGCTATTTTTTGGTTGCTTAGTTTTTTGGCTGTTTTTACAAAAGCAGGCCATGCACCCGGCAATTTGATGGCCGTAGTAAAAGAAGCGGAGCTGAGCGTTACCGAAAATAAAGCCATCATACAGGATAAAAGGATGCGTTTTCGCGAAAATGACTGGGTGGATTCGGTATACGACGCCCTCGCCGATAGCCAACGCCTCGCCCAGTTGTTTATGGTGGCGGCTTTTTCAACTACCGATAAACCCGACCCCAAACTCGAAGCCCTCATCCGCAACTACAATCTTGGCGGTTTGATTTTTATGAAGGGCAGCCCGATGCGCCAGGCACGACTCACCAACTATTACCAAGCTGTCGCCGCAACCCCTATGCTCATCGCCATGGATGCCGAATGGGGTTTGGCTATGCGCCTCGATTCTACCATTCGCTACCCCTATCAAATCACCCTTGGCGCCATTACCGACGATCGTTTGATTTACGATATGGGCCAACAAATCGCCTTGCAATGTCAAGCCTTGGGGGTTCATGTGAGTTTTTCGCCGGTGGTAGATGTGAATAACAATGCCGATAATCCCGTGATTGGCCACCGGTCGTTTGGCTCCTCAAAGTATGTGGTTGCGAATCGTGCTACACGTTATATGCAGGGTTTGCAGGACAATAAAATCATCGCCTGCGCCAAACATTTCCCCGGTCATGGAGATACCGATTTGGACTCGCATTACGATTTGCCCACCATCCATTCCGATAAAAAGCGCCTCGACAGCCTAGAGCTGTATCCTTTCCGGCACTTGATACAAGAGGGTGTTGCCAGCGTGATGGTCGCCCACCTCGCTGTTCCAGCTTTAGACCCGACGCCAAATCTTGCCTCTACCTTATCCAAACCGATCGTGACCGATTTGTTGCGCAAAAAAATGGGCTTTCAGGGACTCATCTTTACCGATGCCCTGAATATGAAAGGCGTCGCGGATTTGTACCCACCCGGTGAAGTAGATGCCTTGGCCTTGCTCGCAGGTAACGATATACTGCTTTATTCTATGGATGTGCCCACCGCCATCCAACGCATCCGCAAGGCGATAGCCGACGACCGCATCAGCTGGAAAGAGCTTGAAAAACGCGTTAAAAAGGTGCTTTCTGCTAAATATTGGACAGGCTTGAATGCCTATCAGCCCATACAAACCGACAGCCTCATGGCCCGTTTGCAACCGGACAACGCACCACTTTTACAGCAAACGTTATATGAGCAGGCGGCTACCTTGGTGCGCGATACCGACAAACGTATTCCGCTCAAAAGCCTTTCGCCAAAAACCCTCTATCTCGGAATAGGGCAAGCTCCGGTAGCCCGCGAAGCCTACGAAAGTTTCGCTGTTTTCGCCTCGACCGACTACCTCAATCTGCCCATCAAATCCGATGTAAGTGCTATGGCCGCCCTGCAAACACAAATAAACGCCGCCGATGAAGTGGTGATTTCCTGGCATCTGCCTACCCAAAAAGCGGGTGTCATTTTTGGTCTCGACACGGTTTTTGTACAACAGCTTAAACAAATGGTGGTGGGCAAAAAACTCATTCAGCTGATTTATGGCAATCCGTACAGCCTAAAATTTTTGGATTTTGGGAGTGTAGTTGTTTGTGGCTACGAGGAACATCCACTGGCGTTTAAAGCCACGGTGAATGCCCTTTTTGGCAGCGGCCGCTTTAAAGGCAGGCTGCCCGTAAACGTTAACGACAGTCTGAAATTTGGCAGCGGTTTACGCTCCGATGCCGGCTGGAATTTACGGTGGGCACAACCCGAGTCGCTCGGTTACGACAGCAAAAAATTGAAGGCCCTCGATAGCATCTTGTTTTCAGCCATCAAAGCAGGCGCAACACCTGGTGGTCAGTTGGTCGTAAGCAAAGGCAACCAGCTGCTTTATGCCAAAGCTTTTGGCACCTTGGATGGTCAGCTTACCACGAGCCTGTCTACCCTCTATGATTTGGCCTCGGTCACAAAAATTACCGCTTCGGTGCCCGGCTTGATGCGTTTGCACCAGCAAGGGAGATTGCCCATTGATTCGACCCTCGCTTTTTTTTTGCCTGAGCTCCAAGGACATGAAAAAGGCAGTTTAAAATTGCGCGAATTACTCAGTCATCAAGCCGGTTTGCCGGCTTTTTTGCCCTTATGGAAAAAAATACTGGGCAAAAAAGGACTGCTACCCGCCTATTATCGCACCACAGCGTCCGACAGTTTTCCCTTACAGCTGACAGATAAATTGTTTCTCCGCGTCGACCTCAAAGACAGTGTATACCAATGGACGCTCGACGCACCGTTGCAAAATCGAGGCACCTATCGTTACAGCGATCTCGCCTATGTTTTTGTGTGGCGCATTTTGGAAAAACAAGGTGCACAACCGGTAAAAACTGCGCTCACCCAGTATATCTACCAGCCCGCTGGGGCGTATTCGCTTAGCTATTTGCCGTTGCAGTTTTATCCAATGAGCCGCATTGCACCTACGGAGAAGGACGACCTTTTTCGCAACCAGCTTTTGCGGGGTTACGTACACGATCAACAAGCGGCTATGGTGGGCGGTATCGCTGGGCATGCCGGTTTGTTTGGCACCGCGGCTGACCTTACCCGCTTGTTTGTGCATTTTTTACCACAGAATTCAGATAGCGAGGGCTTACAATGGTCGGCAGCCACTTTAGATTTATTTACCAGCCCGCAATATGTCGGTAACCGACGTGGCTTGGGCTTTGACAAGCCAGAAATCGAAAGAGGTAAGGCATCTCCAACAGCACCTTCGGTTTCGGGTCAGACTTTTGGGCACAGCGGCTTTACTGGTACGGCAGTTTGGGTAGATCCAAAATACGACCTGGTTTTTGTGTTTGTTTCGAATCGGATTTATCCGTCGGTCACCAACACCAAGTTGGCCGATTTAAACATTCGTACCAGTCTGCAAGAGGCCGTTTATCAAGCCAGGCTGCCCATTACACCACAAAACGCCAAATCAGTTTCCCCAAAATTGTCCCCCTTGTAGGGTCCACTTGGCCTGTGTTGGTGTCGAACACTTGATTTACAATAAGGAAGAAGTCGGTGCCGATGCGGGGGATCAACTGCAGCCTGAAGTTGAAGTTCAGCTCTTCTTGCGCGGAGTTCCACTGACTTAATACCGAGCCGAAAAGATTGGGGTTGAAGGCATAAGCCAAACGTGCTCCGATAAGGTCGGTTTGAAAGGCGCCTTCGGGTAAATACACCTGGTTTTTTTCGTAGCGCAGACTCAAATTGCCGTATTTGCTGGCTCTCCACAATACATCGGCCCGCAGTTGACTACTCGTGCCGTTATAAAATTCTCCCCAGCTCAGCACGCTGTTAAAAGACAAAACGCGGCCCCGGAAGGTGGTAAGCCGCATATTAGATTGTCGCCATTGGTAAAATCCTGCTGGAATTACGATACCGGGTGCTATGGTAAAATTATTACGCAAACCTTCTGCCACGAGTGCATGATCGAGTGTAAAACGTTCGCCTCTGCGGGTGTCGAAACCAAGATATTGCACGCTGTAGCTAAACGATTGGATGTCGCCAGTATCATCATATTGGGTATGGGTAATATTCACAGGGCTGAAGTCGAATTGCCGTATCCACTTCAATCTGCCCTTGGGTCTCGGCTTGAAGTTGACGCCCATAAACTGCTCGCGAAAGGCACGTCTCACCATTAAACCGAGTTCAGGCTCGAATTCCGCCGGGGCACGCTGCGCGGAGGCAAAAAGACTGAATTTATCGTTGGGATAACTTACAAAAAACCGCCAGGCAAGAGCTTCTGGCAGGAAACCGCTATCGGTATTGTGGGTATGCAGGAGAGCACCGCCCACGTCCAAGTTTTTGTTGCTAAGGAATTTGTTGGTGCCAAAACGCCCGTTGATGCCGTTGGTGGTATGCCAGCGGTCGCCGGTAATTTTGTGGGTGGTCATGGCCCCAATTACACTCTGTTCGCCCACATCTTGCCGCCACGAAGCAGCGGTATAATTGGTAGAGGCTTGGGTGGCCGTGCCAGCGGTTTGCAGACTCATAATGCCGAGGGTGCGGTCGTCTTCTTTCCCCAACAAACGGGCACCGGCGATGATGGGCACGGCGTTGCGGTTTTGGTCGAGACCAATGGTTCGCGTATAAAAGGGATAAATCCGATTGCCGCCAAAACCAAAATTGAAGAAGTCGTCGCCTTCCAGAAAAAACTCCCGCAACTCTGGGAAAAATAAGGGGAAACGGGTGAGATTGACTTGCTGCTGGTCGGCTTCGACTTGGGCGAAATCTGTGTTAAAAGTCAGGTTAAGTCGGTAGGTAGGCGAGAGGAGGTAATTGACATCGCCACCTATATTGCCGGTAGCACGGGTGGCGCCGGGGGTGATTTCGCCTCCACCTATGCTGTAGGGCTTTATTTCGACGAACTGTTTGTTGGTGAGTTCCCGCAATCCATGGAGATCGCCGGCAACACTGAGCTGTTCAAAGCGGTTGTCGCGGCCCCAACCTTGCCAGCGTACCTGCTCCCGTTTGCGGCGGATATTGCGTTCGAAATTGACGCCCCAAAGCTGCTCTTTTTCGCCGACGCGGTATTTGAGGGTGTAAAAGGGGATTTCAAACTCGGCAAACCAACCCTCAGCGGTGACCTGAGTGCGGACATCCCACACGCCATTCCAAAAGGCATTGGTAGAACCACCATTGTTGAAGACTTGCAAATCGGCCCGCGCACCATTGGGGTTGGTTACAAACTGAAAGCCGTTGCGCTTGTCGTGGTAGGTATCTAGTATCACCATGAAGTTGTCGTCGAGCGAATAGTCAAAATCGCGGCGTAGCTCCCGGGCGATGAGTTTGTTGGGCTGACTGTCGTAACACCAAACAGCAATATAGAGCTTCTGGTCGTCGTATACCACAGCGACTTCTGTACGCTCCGTGGCGGCTTCGCCGAGTACCAGCTCGCGTTGGGTGAATTGGGTAATGCGTGTGGCTTTTTGCCAGATGGCCTCGTCTAGTTTACCGTCGATGCGGATGGCCTCGTTGGTGTACACCGCCTGCATGCGGTTGCTATCTTGGGCAGAAACAGTCAAATATATGCCGAATAAGTGCCCGCTGACGAGCAGGACAAATAACCAAACTTTCATGGGCGACGAAGATAAGTCAAAAAATGCCCGCCTCAGAAAAATGCGGCCTGCATTAATTCTCTATCACATTGCACTTTTTTAGGGGTGAGACGTTGTACCTTGACGACAAGTTTTTGACATGAACATTGGTATAGTTTGTTATCCCACCTATGGCGGCAGCGGCGTAATCGCCACCGAACTGGGCAAAGCCCTAGCTGGCAGAGGCCATAAAGTACATTTTATTAGCTACACCCAACCGGCCCGCCTCGATATTTTCCTCGATAATATCTTCTACCACGAGGTCGCCATGGTGCACTATCCGCTCTTCGAACACTCGCCCTATGTGCTTGCACTCACCGGTAAATTGGTGCATGTGGTGAAATACGAAAAACTCGACATCCTCCACGTGCATTACGCCATACCCCATGCCACGGCAGCCCATCTGGCGCAACAAATTCTGGCAGCTCAAGGCATACGCGTAGCCATCGTTACTACTTTGCATGGTACCGATGTGACTTTGGTGGGTAAAGACCCAACGTTTGAACCTGTAGTGAGTTATGCAATCAACCAAAGTGACACCGTAACCGCTGTTTCTGACTTCCTTAAAGCCGATACCTACCGTCATTTTCATGTGGATAGGGACATTGAAGTGATTCCAAATTTTGTAGACTTAAACCGTTTTAGTCACCGGGCCAAAAGTCATTTTAAGATGGCCATCGCGCCCAATGGCGAACGTATCGTTACCCACGTATCTAATTTCCGCAAAGTCAAGCGTATCGACAATGTGATTCAGGTTTTCAACGGCATCCGCAAGGTACTTCCTGCCCGGTTGTTGCTCGTTGGTGATGGACCAGAGCGCCAGAAGGCTGAAAACCTTTGCCGGGAACTGAATCTCTGCGATGAAATTCGGTTTTTGGGAAAACAAGAGGCTGTTGAGGAACTACTTTCGATCAGCGACCTCTTTTTGATGCCGTCGGAAACCGAAAGTTTTGGACTGGCCGCGCTCGAAGCGATGGCTTGTCAGGTGCCTGTAGTTTCGAGTGATGCGGGTGGTTTGACCGAAGTGAATTTGCATGGCATCACGGGATATGTGGCACACTATGACGATATTGAGGCCATGACCGGCTTTGCAGTCGACATTTTAAAGGACGATGCGACACTAGCGGAGTTCCGGCAAAATGCCCTAGCACAGGCCAAAAGATTCGATATCACCAACATACTACCTCTTTATGAAGACCTCTACCAGCGTACCCTTGCGTTACATCCTGTTTAGTCTGCTTGCCGTAACTGTGCTGGCCTGCGCATCCAAAAAGCCCAAGTTGCTGATGTTTGAGTATCTGCCAGCGGTTTTTGAACATGAATACATAGAAAGTGAAGCCAAGGTTTATTTGGTCAACGACCCAAAGCGTTATCAAGAGCTCCTAGACGAGCTGAAGATGAAGCAGCAAGACCGCGAGACCTATACCGAGTATTGGGAGAAAAACAGTTTGTTGCTGATTTATGGTGGCACGCGTCCGAGTAGCGGTTACAACATTCAAACCGATTCAATCCTTGTTACGGGGAAAAGTCTGGCAGTGATTGCAACACTCACCAAGCCTGGGGACAATTGTATGGTTGCTGATGTGATAACTTATCCTGTACAGCTGTTATCTATCCCCAAAAGCGCAGCACAAGGTGATATTAAGTTCAAATTGAAGACAATCAGTAAGGCATGCCGTTAGTTCAAAGCTTTTCTTAACTTTGTTTGGTGCGTAAGCTCAATAAAATAGCCCTCTTCACTGCCTTGTTCCTCTTGTTGGGACACAGCTTGGTTCCTCATCACCACGAGGTGATGGAAGAGCACTCCTATATAGGTGAGGTTCAGAACGGTTTAGGCGGAGTATTCGGTGATTTATTCCAAGTGAATTTAGGTGGCAATCACCTGGAGGAAATGCGTTTAAATGAGCTCGATCAGGATTTCGCACAACAATTACAAACAGATGTTGAATTGGGTCTGGCGGCAACCTACCTCACCTTACCCGACATTCACCCTGCACCTACACGCAGCGGCATTGTACCCCAGGACAACTCCCTCGTCCAACTCCTGCTAACCGGTGCTACCGGCGAACGCGGTCCCCCCAGATCATAAGTATTTGCAGCTGAACTTGTCCGTTCGGGCAGGTCTTTTCACGGCCTTTTTGGCTATTTGAGCAATCTTATGATCGATAAAATCATTCATTTTAGCATACACAACAAGCTTATTGTGGCCCTATTTGTCGCCTTATTGGCGGCCTGGGGCGTTTATTCCGCCGCTCATCTGCCTTTGGATGCGGTTCCCGACATTACCAACAATCAGGTACAGCTCGTTACGGTATCTCCTGCCCTCGCACCGCAGGAAGTCGAACGTTTTATCACCTACCCGGTAGAAGTGGCCATGGCCAATTTACCCGAGGTAGAGTTGGTGCGCAGTATTTCGCGTTATGGTTTGAGTGTGGTAACCATCGTCTTTAAGGAAGATATGGAGACGATGCTTGCCCGACAGCTGGTCAGTGAAAAGTTGGCCCTGTTGCAAACCGAACTCGACCCCAAATTGGGTCTCCCGTATATGATGCCCATTACCACTGGTTTGGGTGAAATTTACCAATATACCATCGAAGTAAAACCAGCCTATGCCGCTGAATACGATGCCATGGAATTGCGTTCAATTCAGGATTGGATTGTAAAAAGGCGACTGGCTGGTATTCCTGGTGTAATTGAAGTGAGCAGCTTCGGGGGTTTTTTGAAGCAGTACGAGGTAGCGGTAAACCACGACCGACTGCGGAGCTTCAATCTCACCATCGCCGACGTATTTACGGCCGTACAAAACAATAACGGCAATGCGGGTGGCAGTTACATCGAAAAAGGCCCGAATGCGTACTATGTCCGTAGCGAAGGCCTCGTTCGCGATTTTGATGACCTCAAAAAGGTGGTGGTAAAAAATGTGGGCGGCACGCCTATTACCTTGGGGCAGCTGGCCGAAATCCGATTTGGCCATGCCATGCGGTATGGCGCCATGACCAAAGATGGTGAAGGCGAAGCCGTTGGGGGTATCGTACTTATGATGAAAGGTGCCAATGCCAACGAAACCTTGAAGGAAGTGCATTTGCAGGTGGCACAGTTGCAGTCCTCGCTGCCGGAAGGGCTGGAGTTGGTGCCTTATCTCGACCGCTCTGTGTTGGTGGGTAAGGTAATAAGCACGGTCGGCGCCAACCTCATCGAAGGTGGGCTGATTGTGGTATTTATCTTGATTTTGCTTTTAGGCAATCTTCGCGCAGGCCTCATTGTTGCTTCCGTGATTCCTTTGGCCATGCTATTTGCCTTAGGGATGATGCGGCAGTTTAATGTATCGGCCAACCTCATGAGTTTGGGTGCTATCGACTTCGGCCTCATCGTAGATGGTGCCGTAATTATTGTCGAAAGTATCGTTCACCGCTTGCATACGCGGCAGGAGACGGGTTTACTCACACGTCCGCAAATGGATAGACTGGTCTATGAGTCGTCGGCAAAAATCCGTTCCTCAGCGGCCTTTGGTGAAATCATCATCCTCATCGTTTATCTGCCCATACTTGCCTTAGTTGGGGTAGAGGGCAGGATGTTCCGGCCAATGGCCATGACGGTAGGTTTTGCCATTCTCGGGGCCTTGATTCTTTCTATGACTTATGTGCCGATGATGAGTGCCTTGTTTTTGAGTCGCAAACACCAAGACAAAAAAAACTGGTCGGATTATATCATGGAGCGTTTAGGTAAACTATATCGTCCCGTGCTCGACATCGCCTTGGCCAGGCCTCGACTTGTTATCGGCAGCACTTTAGTCGCCCTTATATTTTCGCTTTTGCTTTTCACTCGTCTGGGTGCGGTGTTTATTCCCAATCTCGAGGAAGGTGATTTGGCCATGCAGATGACGGTGCCACCAGGCAGCTCGTTGAGTCAGAGCATTGCTGCCAGTACCAAGGCCGAGGCTATTTTACTTGCCAACTTCCCAGAAGTCAAGGGGGTGGTGAGTAAAATTGGTACAGCCGAAATCCCTACCGACCCTATGGCGGTAGAAGATGCCGACATCATGATTTTGATGAAGCCCAAACCTGAATGGACCAGTGCCAGCGACCGCGAAACTTTGGTGGCCATGATGAAAGCCAAGCTAGCAGATCTACCCGGCGTGTCTTTTGAATTCACCCAGCCAATACAACTTCGTTTTAATGAATTGCTGACAGGTGTAAAATCCGATATCGCTGTAAAAATATATGGCGACGACCTACACCAGCTGGCTGCATTGGCCGAAAAAGCGGCTGGCCTCATCCACGACGTACAAGGTGCGGGCGACGTACTTGTACAACAAACCGAAGGACTGCCCCAACTTATGATACGTTGGGATAGAGATAAAATCGCGGCTTACGGACTCACCATCTCTGAACTGAACGATGCCATTCAAACAGCCTATGCAGGTCGTATTGCAGGCAAAGTGTATGAGGGCGAGTCGCATTTTGACTTGGTAGTCCGTCTGAATAAAGTAGAAAGAGGCAGTCTTGAATCTGTCCGGCAATTGGTAGTGCGTTCGGCTACGGGTAGCTTAGTTCCCGTGCGTACAATGGCTGAAATTGCCCTCGAGCCTGGCCCCATGCTTATTTCACGGGAGAATACCAAAAGGTTGGTATCGGTACTGATTAACGTCCGCGACCGCGATTACGAGTCTTTTGTGAAGGAGGTACGCGGCAATCTTGAGCAAAATCTACAAATGCCTCCGGGTTATTTTATCAGCTATGGTGGTCAGTTCGAACAACTCGAAGAGGCCAGCAAACGCCTGATGATTGCTGTACCAGTGGCACTTTTCCTCATCTTCCTCCTGCTTTATTTTACCTTCAGCTCGGTGGTACAGGCCATACTTATTTTTACGGCCATTCCTTTGTCTGCTATTGGCGGTATTGTAGCCCTGTGGCTACGCGATTTGCCTTTTAGCATCAGTGCTGGCGTAGGGTTTATTGCTTTATTCGGGGTGGCAGTGCTGAACGGTATCGTGTTGATTGCCTACTTTAACCAGCTTAAAGCGGAAGGTATGCACGATGTTCTGGAACGCATTCGCATCGGCAGCAGGGTTCGTCTTCGCCCAGTGGTGATGACGGCTGCTGTGGCTTCCCTGGGGTTTTTACCTATGGCCTTGTCTACCAGCAATGGAGGCGAGGTGCAACGTCCGTTAGCTACGGTGGTTATTGGCGGCTTAATTAGTGCTACCTTTTTGACCTTGGTGGTGCTGCCGGCTTTGTACTTGTTGGTGGAACGCCGACCTAGGCTTCATGTGCCCGCAGCAGCTAAAACGGCAGGTTTGATTGTGTTGTGCAGCGTGTTTTCGTTGGCGGCACAAGCCCAGCAGAGTTGGTCGAGTCCCGAAAATGCTATTCAACAGGCTTTACGCAATCACCCCGACATAAAACAAGCCCGTTTGGATCTGGAGCAAGCCAAAAAAATGCTTAAAACGAGTTGGGATCCGGGGATGTTTGAATTCGACTGGCAACGTGGTCAGCTCAATGCTGCGCCCATCGATAACTTTTATACCCTCCGCCAATCGCTCGGTCAGCCCGCGCTTGCGGTAGCCCGGCACCGGTACGGCCGCATGGATATCGAGATGCGTGTTACACGCCTCAAAGCCCGCGAGCAAGTGGTGGCCACCCAGGTATTTGAAGCTTGGCAAGCTTGGGCGTTGGCGTATTGGCGTAAACAGGCGCTTGAAGGTCAGCTCGACAAACACCAAACCTTTAGCCGTATCGCCACGGCCCGCTATGCCCAAGGGGCCATTAGTTTGTTGGCCAAAACGGTAGCGGAGCACAATTATGAAGAGATGCAGTTGCAACTGGCTTCGGCGAACAATGCCGAGAAAGATGCCTTGGCGCAGTTGATGTTGCTACTCGGCGAGACGCCGCCAGCCGAAGTTGCGGTTCCTGTTGTGGTGCTGCTGGAGTTGCCGGCGCCTACAGACGCCCAAATAACCCCAGCCTTGCGCTTGCGTGAGCTCGAGGCCGGTTTAGCCGCACAGCAGATTCGGGTGCAACAAAATAAACTGAGCCCATCGCTGGGTGTAGGTTACTTCAACCAGGAACTTGAAAGAGTGGGTGGTTTTCAAGGTGTTCAACTTACAGTGGGTATTCCGCTGTGGTTCCGACCGCGATCGGGTGAAATTCAGGTGGCACGTTTACAGCGCGAAAGTGTAGTGCTTGCCCGCGATTATGCCTTTGCCAGTCACCAGCTTAATCGGGACGCGGCCTTGCGCAATGCCCTCAACCAGCAGCAGCGACTTAACTATTACCGCAATACAGCAGCTAAGCGCGCGCAACTCATCGCTGCCAATGCCGAAGCAGCCTTTCAGCAAGGTGAAATCGAATATGTGGAGTATCTCCAGGCCCTCGACGCGGTGCTGCAAATAAAATTGAATACCTACGAAACACAATTTCAATACCAGCTATCGGTCTATCAACTCCGTCAGTTGCTCAATCTTGATAAATATTAATCCATGAAAAAGCTCCTCTTGTATAGTTTGCCGTTTTTGATAGGTGCTTGTGGTTCACCAAAAGCCGACGAAAACATGCCGCCTACCCTTCGGTCGGTTAGCGACACCATTACCTTGTCCGCGTCGCAAATAAGCCAAGCCGACATGACCACCTCGGTGGTTACGCGTGAATCTATCAGCAGCAGTGTGAGCTGCAATGGGGTGATTGATGTGCCACCGCAATATTTGGCCGATTTAAATCCGCCCTTGCCGGGTTATATCACCGAAATACGTGTGAAAGGTGGGGAGAAAGTTAAAAAAGGAGAAGTATTGGCCTTGCTCGAACACCCCGATTATATTGAGTTGCAACGGCGCTACCTGGAAGCCAGCAGTCAGCTGAATTTTGCGGAAACAGACTTCAAACGCCAGCAGGAATTGCTGAAGGTGGACGCTACCGCCACCAAAAGTTTCGAAAAAGCACAAGCTGAGTACCAGATCCAGCTCGCTGCTGTGTCGGCATTGGGTGCACAACTCAAACGCCTGGGTATACGTCCAGATAAACTAAAAGCCGCGGAGCTACAACAAACCATCAGCCTCACTGCGCCTTTTGATGGTTTTGTAGTCAGTGTAGACGGCGCCATCGGCCGATACGTGAGTAGCGACCGACCTTTGGTTCAGTTGATCAACAAAGACCACCTCCATATTGAGTTGCAGGTATTTGAACAAGACCTTGAAAAGCTAAAAATTGCGCAAAAGCTGAACTTCACTGTACTCAACGCCAGTGAAAAAGTATATACCGGCGATGTATTTCTGATTGGACCAACCATCGATCTCCAAAAACGTACCAGCAATGTACACGCGCACATCGATGGCCACAGCGATTTTTTACGGCCCGGCATGTATGTCAAAGCCGAAATTTTCACCGAGCCACGCGAAGCGCTTACGATTGATGAGGAAGCGGTGGTGACAGTGGGTAAGGATGCTTTTGTTTTCGTTCTGCTACAAAACGGTAGCTATTTGCGGACCAAAGTACGTACCGGACTTGCTGCCAAAGGTCGGATTGTGGTGCTCGAAGGACTTACCGAAAAGGCGACCGTAGTGCGTCATGGCGTACAATATGTCGAGGGCAAATATCTTTCTGCTGCTGAAGACAGCGGAATCGGCCATTAAAAATGTGTGCACGAAGTGGGCAAGGCATTCAGTTGCCTTGCTTATCTTCGGGGCAAATAAGCACTATGTCGGGCAAACACGAAGACAAACTCCACCACAACGATACCGCTTTTGGCAAATTCTCGGAATACCTGGGAGAGTTTGTTTATGGCGGAATTGATGGCAGTGTAACCACTTTTGCCGTCGTAGCTGGGTCTGCAGGCGCTGGACTCGAATCGAGTGTGGTCATTATTTTGGGTTTCGCTAATCTGATTGCCGACGGTTTTGCTATGAGTGTAGGCAGCTACCTCAGCAAAAAAACCGAGCAGCAGAACTACGACAAACACAAAAAAGTGGAGTACTGGGAAGTAGAACATCTCCCTGAAAAAGAAAAAGACGAGATACGCGACATCTACCGCAACAAAGGTTTCGACGGCGAGCTGTTGGAGCAAGTGGTGGCCACCATAACCGCCGATAAGGACCGCTGGGTAGATGTAATGATGAAAGAAGAACTGGAGATGATGGAAGAGCAACGCTCGCCTTTGGCCATGGGTGCTGTTACCTTTGCGTCATTCGTCACCATCGGTTTGATTCCATTGTTGGTGTATGTATACGACTATATTTCGCCCATGAGCGCTGACTTATTTTTAGTTTCTTCACTCATGACCTCAGCGGCTTTTATATTCATTGGCTGGCTTAAAACCTATGTTACCCAAACCAGTCCTTGGAAAGGCATGCTTGAAACCTTGGCACTTGGTTCAGCTGCTGCCGCACTGAGTTATGTAGTGGGCAGCTGGCTTGAGCAGCTCATTGCTCGTTAATGGGCAAAGAACAAAATATAGCCGATTGGTTCAAGGTGTATGGCGATGAATTGTATCGTTATGCCAGATCTCGGGTAAATTCGGCCGAAGAGGCTGCCGATTTGGTGCAAGACACCTTTGTATCGGCGCTCAAACAAGTGCAGAATAAAACCGAGGTGGCTCATCCGAAAGCGTATTTATATACCTTATTAAAAGCCCGCGTTGCCGATTACTACCGCAAAGCAGCTAAAGCGATAAAACTGTTTGCCGAGCCGTTCGAAAGCGATTATTTCGACGCTGATGGATATTGGTTAGCAGCCGGGGGTGCCATAGCCGCGCATTCCGAAGCGCTACTAGATGACCCCGATTTTATCCTAGTTTTTGAAGCCTGTAAACAAAAACTTCCCAACGCTACCCAGCTCATACTCAAAATGAAATACTTGGATCAGCTGAGCTCTAAAGAAATTTGTCAGGAACTAGACATCGCAGCGACCCAATATTGGCAGCTTATGCACCGAGCAAAATTGGCTTTACGCAAGTGCCTAGGAAATAACTGGAAATGAAAAGTTTATTCATGTTATCGTGCAGCCAGGCTGCTGCGCTCATACACCAACAGGCCGAGTTACCCCTATCTTCAGGGAATAGGTTAAAACTAGCTTTTCACCTGCGTATGTGTGCGGCCTGTAAAGCATATCAAAAAGATCAGCGTCTTATTGAAGCGCGCTTACGCCAGGGAAATTCGTTGAGCGCCCAGGGCATGACCCCAGAAGAGGCGGAGCGAATATTAAATAAAATAAAAACCAATTGAGCTGAGTTGTCAGGTTTTGTAGGTGGCGTCGACTACCACTACAAAAGCAACCCATGAGAAAGCGCAGATTAGTATTCATCAGCCTCCTTTTTGTCCTAATTGGAGCGGTGGCAACAGCATTTTATCTTTTTTTTCAGCCACACCGTGACATTAAAAATGCCGAGGCAGAGTATGTGCTGAGCAGTGAAGCGTTGGTAGCAGAATATCTCACCGATAAAGCAGCAGCCGATTTGAAATACCTCGATGAGAAGGGTGAATCGGCAATTGTCGAGCTCACAGGTCGTTTTTTAAGCGCGCATGCTAACGGGCCGTCCACCGTAATTGTTTTGGAAGGGGTTGCAGGTAAAAGTGACGTACATGCGCACCTGAGCACTGGTGAAACGGTGGATATAGCTGCACTTGAGGGAAAACAGCTTCGCCTAAAGGGCGTGCTGATTAGCGGCCCGGAGTTTGATGCCGATCTCGAATTATACACCCCTTTGATATTGCGTGAAAGTTCAATTATTAATTAATTATATCAATGAAAAATTCTAGTTTAGTTTTGATGATGGTCAGCATTTTTCTGCTGGCATTTAGTTCGGGTAGTAAGCTGCAAAGTGTTAAATCTCATATCTCTTTTTACTCCCATACCCCGTTAGAGGATATTAAGGCAGATAATTATACCGCCATAAGTACTTTTGACACCGAAAGTGGAGCGGTTATTTTTAGTGTACCAATGCAGGGATTTATGTTCGAAAAAGCCCTCATGCAGAAGCACTTTAATAGTGCCAACTTTTTAGATACGAAAGCCTTTCCTAAAGCTAAATTTAAGGGGAATGTTGTGCAGATAGAAAAGGTAGATTTAAAAAAGGACGGCGTTTATCCAGTGACTGTAGCCGGTGAACTCACCCTGAAAGAGGTGACCAAACCTGTAACAACTATGGGTGAATTAAAGGTAAAGGCTGGTCAGCTAAGCGTTTCTGCAAAATTCCCCATTACTTTGGCCGATTATGGTATTGTATTCGAAAAAGGTAAACCGGCCTCGAACATCGCCAAAACAGTGGAAGTTGAAGTGCATGCCAGCTACGATGCTTTAAAAGATTGAATATAGGGCTGTAATTTAATTATTAAATAATACGTGTTAAATAGAAGAAAAACCGATTTTGTAGCGTATTCCCCTTACTCGAAACTGATATAAAATCGACATTTAAAAGGATAGTGATGAAAAAGTTAGTTTTATTATTTGTGGGTTTATGCCCATTATTTTTCCAGCCCGTTGCCCAAGCACAACAAACCCCTGCAAGCGATGCAAAGGAGCTTAGCGGCATCGAAGTAGGTGCGATGGCACCATTGCTGGATTTGAAAAACGAAAATAATACACGCGTGTCGCTCGCTGATGCGCTTAAAAGTGGCCCCGTTATTTTGGTTTTTTACCGCGGAGAATGGTGCCCCGTATGCAATCGTTTTCTGAGTGCACTTGAAGATAGCGTAGCAAAACTCGAAAAGGAAGGAGCACGTGTTTTTGCTGTAAGCGCAGAAAAACCTGAATATCTCCAAAAAATGAAGGCAAAAACAGGTGCTAGTTTTACTTTTCTCTCCGATTCGGCTTATGCCATGATGTCGGCCTTCGGTCTGGTTTATGAGCTCGACAACGGCACAAGGCTCAAGTACAAAACAGTACTTGGCGCCAATATCCCTGAGGCCACCGGCGACGACCGTGTATTGTTGCCGGTGCCGGCTACTTATATCATCGGCAGCGATGGCAAGGTGCTGTGGAAACACTTTGATCCCGATTATCGGAAGCGTGCAACAGTTAGCGAGATGCTCGAAGTGCTGAAATGATTAATGGGTAAAGGGAGTTATGGTTTAACACCGACGTATAAGGGTTATTGGCGGATATAACCCAATACGTTGCCGAGCAAAAATGGAGGGGCGGGACTAGATATTTAGTAACATTGCTATATTGGGACCATGAAGTGGATTGCCTTACTCCGAGGAATTAACGTCGGTGGCCAGAAAAGTATTCGCATGCAAGATTTGCGGAACAGCTGCGAAAAGGCTGGGCTTTTGGACGTGGAAACCTATATACAAAGCGGAAATATCGTGTTTGAGTCGGCCGTGAACGACAACGGCATACTCGAGAACCTCCTCCATCAAACCATTCAAGTAGACTACGGCTTTGACGTACCAGTATGGGTAATAAAAGCGGCTGAAATAGCTCAATATCTGGCTATGAACCCTTTTGCCGATGCTACTATCTATGACCCAAAACGTTGTTTCTATTGCCTATTAGATCAGCGCCCCGATCCCGAACGTATGCTTGATATACGCGACAAGGCCGAAAACCCGGAGGAGATCGTGGGCATAAATCGAATGGTTTATTTGTACATACCTGGTAATGCGGCACGCAGTAAACTAAACAATACGCTTGTCGAAAGAATACTGAAACGTAAGGCGACTACACGCAACCAAAATACTCTAGAAGCGTTATTGCTTTTGGCTGCTTAAATTATTATCGAATTAAATGTTGCAAATACCTTGAACCGAACCATCACAAGGATAGGACGAAGTAGTTTATTTATGGTGCTGCTTGTAAAAATGGCCTGGGCTAGTTCACCGGCCGATTCAACCAAAAAGGCAGGTTATGTGCTGTTGCCCTTACTTTATTATACGCCTGACACCCGCCTAGCAGTTGGTGCGGCAGGGGTATATTACTTTCGCACGGCCAAAGGAAACGATACCGTGCCTGAACCCCGCCTGTCGTATGTACAATTGTTGGGCGATTATACCCAAAACCGCCAGCTCGATGTGTGGTCGCTGTGGTCGATTTTTACCAAAGGCGAAAAATATTTGATTCGTGGCGAGCTTCGCTACCGCAACTTCCCCGATCGTTATTTTGGCATTGGCAACGCAAGCAGTCTTACACAAGAAGAGCGGTATGCCTATGACCTCTTTAGCCTGAAATTGTTAGTCATGCAGCGTTTTGGCAAACATTGGTTTGCCGGGTTCGACTATTCCCTACGCCACCAATTCAACTTCAAATATTTTACGCCAGGTGAATTGGCCTCGGGAACAGTAACAGGATTTGACGGAGGTACAGGCTCAGCTCTGGGTGGAGTAATCACCTATGATAGCCGCGATAACATCGTCAACGCCAGCAAAGGACAGTTTTTTGAGTTTTCATCTTACCGCTATCATCCCTTTCTCGGGAGCACGTTTACCTATACAAACCTCAACGCCAGTTACAGTCATTACCAAAAGCTGCCCAACACGATGATTTGGGCATCGCACGGCGTAGTGCGTGCAAATTTTGGGGACGTACCCTTTCTCGATCTCGCCAAAGTAGGTAATGACGATATTTTAAGGGGGTACCCCAGCAACCGTTTTCGCGATCGACATTATATCGCCGCGCAAACTGAATTGCGTTTTACCCTCTACAAACGTTTTGGTGGGGTAGCTTTTGTAGGCTTGGGAGATGTGTTTAATACAGCCAACAACTGGTCTATTCAACGGATTAAATATTCGGTGGGTACAGGTCTACGTTACGCCCTCAACAAAGAAGAAAAACTCAACGCCCGCATCGATGTAGGCTTCGGCCGCGAAGGCCCCGCCGTATATATTTCGGTCGCGGAGGCGTTTTAATACCAGTTAAACGGGGTTTAGCCGCTGCGGTTCTGCGGTTCAAAATGGTTTTGGCTAAGCCTTGATTTTGGGTTTTTTTGAGCACCCTAGGGTACCCTGAGCCCAGTAGGAGGCTATCCGTTTCCTTCATACCAAGGCCATCGAGCGCACAAAGTGCTTGTCGCGTTGATGGTTTACCGTTTAAGCTAAAACGTCAGCTAACCGCTCTTTTCCAGCGCCATTGATCTCCCTTTTAATAGCGTTCAGCGCCTCACCCGGCATCCAACAACAATTTAAAACCAGTAAACGGTCAACCATTTTTAGGAAGCGACAAAGCAATCACTTTATAACCTTATAACCGGACACCCTGCAAAAGCCTTCAAACCCCGTTTAACCCTATCTTTACTCAAATGCGTTTTTTGTTTCGACTTTTCCTGGGTTTACTGCTGTTGGCCATTTTGGCGGTAGGAAGTTTGTATGTCGCGGTGCGCATCGGTTTTTTTGGCCCTTTACCCGATCAAGTCGAGCTCGCAGATATTCAACACGAAAACGCCAGTCTGGTGTACAGTGCCGATGGGGAAAGAATAGGGAGTTTTTATGCTAAAAACCGCAGCTCGGTAACTTACGAAGCCCTACCACAAAGTCTACTGCATGCCCTCATTGCAACCGAAGATGCGCGCTTTTTCGACCATGACGGCCTCGATATGCGTAGTATAGCTCGGGTGATGGTAAAGACAATCTTGTTGCGCGATCGCTCGGCTGGCGGTGGCTCTACTTTGTCGCAACAGTTGGCGAAAAACCTCTACCACCGACCCGAAAAGGGGGCTTGGTCGATGCCGGTTCATAAATTCCGGGAAATCATTATCGCCCGCCGATTGGAGCGTGTGTACACCAAAAATGAGCTGCTCACCCTCTATTTGAACACCGTGCCCTTTGGTGAAGAGGTGTACGGGATTGAATCGGCGGCTTACCGTTTTTTCGATAAACCAGCCCAGCAGCTCCGCACCGAAGAAAGTGCCGTGCTCGTGGGTATGCTTAAGGCCAATACCCGTTACAACCCCCGCTTACACCCCGAGCTCGCCTTGAGCCGCCGGAATGTGGTGTTGGGGCAGATGTTTAAAAACACCTACTTGACAGAAGCCGACTATCAAGAAATGAAAGCCTTGCCGCTGCAATTGCGTTATTCCCGACTCGAGGCCGACGGTCCTGTACCTTATTTTTTGGTAGAAGTCAAAAAACAAGCCCAGCAAATACTTGAAATAATAGCCCAAGCAGGCAAAAAGTACGATCTAGAAAAAGACGGGCTGAAGATCGAAACCACCATCGACTACAAGCTGCAGATGGCCGCCCTAGCCAGTCTTGAAAATCAATTGCCTGCCCGCCAAAAGCAGCTCGAAGCCCTTTACCGCCAAGGTGAAAACCGCAAGCGACTAAATACGCTCACCCAACAAATCGCACAAGCTGCGGGCATCGATGCTAAAAAAGATACCGCCAGCGCCCGCCTCGTTTTTCGTTGGGATGGCCTGCAAAAAGTACAGGAAACGCGTCGCGACAGTATCCGTAGGGCCCTGATGCAACTGCATGCTGGCATCATCGCCCTCGATCCACTCACCGGGGATGTACTGTGCTGGGTGGGCGGCATCGATTTCCCCACCCAACCCTACGATCAGTTGCTGGCCTATCGACAGTTGGCCTCCACCTTCAAACCCATACTTTATGCCACCGCACTCGAAAGTGGCATAGACCCCTGCAGTTGGCTGAGCAACGAGCCCATCACTTTTACCGATCAAAACAATTGGCAACCTAGTAACTATGACGGCAAAAGTGGTGGACAATACAGTCTTCCAGCAGCCTTGGCCCATTCCTACAATCTACCGGCCGTAGATCTATATTTGCGCACCAATCATTCGGTTTTAGCCGATAAATGGGGAGCCCTTGGCTTTAATAGAAGTCTGCCTACAGGCCCCGCTACTGCTTTGGGCACTGCCGAAGCCAATGCCCTAGAAACAGCGGTGGCTTATGCCGCTTTTGCCAATGGCGGGCAAAGGATAATGCCGCGTTATATCAAAAGTATACACAGCGCTGCTGGAGTGCTGCTATATCAGGCTCCAGAAGTTGAAAGTGAAACGGTGTTTTCACCAGCAACGGTGGCTAGTCTTACGGGCATGCTTCAAGGGGTGGTGGCACAGGGTACGGCCACGGCTTTACGCAGTAGATATGGTATAAACGCTGATTTTGCAGCCAAAACGGGTACCTCCCAGGATTATGGCGATGCTTGGTTTGTAGCTTACAACCCGCGTATGGTTGTCGTGAGTAGGGTAGGTGCTCCACTTACGGCTATTCACTTTAACAGCGGAAGCCAAGGCTCGGGTAGCGCACTGGCCTTGCCTTTGGTAGCTGCCACTTTGAAGATATGTCAAGCTGATGCAGGCCTGAGGAAGACCTATTTCCAACCCTTTTCGGCAGCAGCAACAACTACCTTCGACTGCCCCGAATTCAGGGAAACGCCGCTATTCGATAAAATCTTTGACAATAAGGGCGCTGTTAATGCTGAAAAAGAGCAGAAAAAGGCCGAAAGAAAACAAAAACGAAAGAATTTCTTTCGTAAACTTTTTGGAAAATAAGATTAGAACTTCTCTTTGAGGTAGGTGCCGGTATAACTTTCTTCACATTTTATGAGGTCTTCTGGCGTGCCAGCAAAAACCAAATAGCCACCGGCATCGCCGCCCTCTGCACCTAAATCGAGTACCCAGTCGGCACATTTGATGACTTCCTGGTTGTGCTCTATTACAATCACCGAGTTGCCCTGGTCGATCAGCGCATTGAGGGCATAAAGCAGTTTTTTGATATCGTGAAAATGAAGACCGGTTGTGGGCTCATCAAATACAAACAAGGTATCGGTAGCTTGGTTGCCTTTGGTGAGATAAGAAGCAAGTTTGATCCGTTGTGCCTCGCCTCCCGACAATGTATTGCTCGATTGACCAAGTTTAACATAGCCCAAGCCAACATCCTCGAGGGGTTGCAAACGGGCAATGATGTTTTTATGGCCCGCAAAAAAGGAGATAGCCTCCGAAACGGTCATTTGTAAGACTTCAGCAATGTTTTTATCCTCGTATTTCACTTCTAGGAGCTCACTTTTGAAGCGATTTCCCTTACAATTGTCGCATTCGAGTGTGATATCAGCCAAAAACTGCATGCTGATGGTCACAGTGCCTTCACCCTGACAGGTCTCACAACGTCCGCCTTCTACATTAAAGGAAAAGTGAGCGGGTTTGTAACCGTTGATTTTGGAGGCTTGTTGGTCGGCATATAAATTCCGGATGTGGTCGTAAGCTTTGGTATAGGTCACCGGATTCGACCGGCTGGATTTGCCAATCGGGTTCTGGTCCACGAGTTCTATGTTCTTCAGCGTTCGGAAATCACCTTCTAAGCGGTCGTAATTCCCGGCTTTTTCGCTGTAACCACTGGTTTGTTTTTTAATGGCGGGATACAGAATTTTTTTGATGAGCGACGTTTTACCAGAGCCACTCACACCCGTAACAACCGTGAGTGTGTGCAAGGGTAATTCGGCATCTACGTTTTTAAGGTTGTTTTCACGAGCGCCTTTAATGGTAACGCTGTGTTTCCAGGGCCGCCGCTTTTTAGGTATCTCGATTTGCTCACGATCGCTGAGGTAACGGCCAGTAAGACTGTTTTCATCGGCGAGTAATTCAGCAAAACTACCTTGAAATACCAGTTCACCGCCATGCTGACCGGCCATCGGGCCTATATCTACCAGCTGATTGGCCGCTTTCATTACAGCCTCTTCGTGTTCAACAACAATGACGGTATTGCCGTTGTTGCGCAAACGTTCGAGTACCGTAATCAGCCGTTGGCTATCGCGCGGGTGCAGGCCGATGCTGGGTTCGTCGAGTATATACATACTGCCCACCAAGTTGCTGCCAAGTGATGTGGCGAGTTTAATGCGCTGTGCTTCGCCGCCCGAAAGACTATTGCTGAGGCGATTCAGGCTAAGGTAGCCCAAACCCACATCGCTGAGGTAAGTGAGGCGGTTGCGGACTTCGGTAAGGAGGCGCCCGGCTATTTTTTCTTCGGTGGGATTGAGTTGGATGCCATTAAAAAGCGCCAGCAGCTTGTCAACTGGCTTTAAAACCAGGTCGATGATGCTGTGTTTTTCATTTGTAGCATTATCTACCAACTTCACATAACCGGCATCTTTACGCAGGCGGGTGCCTTTACAATCGGGGCAAACAGTACGCCCACGGTAGCGCGACAACATTACCCGGTATTGAATTTTATAAGACTGCTCCTCTAAAAACTTGAAAAAGTCGTTGAGGCCCTGAAAATAGCTATTGCCGGTCCAAAGCAATTGTTTTTCGGCGTCGTTGAGATCGGAATATGGGCGGTGCACCGGGAAATCGAAGCGGATGCCGTTTTTAATCAATACATCAGCCCACGCACTCATTTTTTCACCACGCCATGGGGCTACAGCACCTTCGAATAAGCTCAGACTTTTATCTGGAAAAACGAGTTCCTCATCTATGCCTATCACACTGCCAAAACCTTCGCACTTTTTGCAAGCACCATAGGGGTTGGAGAAACTGAAGAGGTTTACGCTCGGTTCTTCAAAACGTTCACCGTCGGCTTCGAAGCGGTCGTTGAAAAGTCGATCGTTGCCAGCTACTTCAATGATTGCATCTCCATGCCCCTCGAAAAAGGCAGTTTGTACGGAGTCGGAGAGGCGGTTGACCAAAGCCTCGTCGCTGGCATCCACACTCAACCGGTCAATAATGATGTCGAGCGCGGTTTCTTCTAGGTCTGCCAACTTTTTGACATCAGCCAGCAAATCTTCGATGCGCTGCAGTGTACCCTTTACCCGCAAACGGATAAATCCTTTTTGCTGTAAGACGGCCAACTCTTGCTCGAGTTTACGGCCTTGGTGGCGTACAAGAGGGCACAAAACCTGCACCTTACTTTCGGCAGGCAAGGCCAGCACATAATCCACCACATCGGTCACATTGTCTTTGCGCACTTCTTCGCCCAAAACAGGGGAGAAAGTCCGGCCTACCCGGGCAAACAGTAATTTGAGGTAATCGTATATTTCGGTTGAGGTACCCACGGTGGAACGTGGATTCCGGCTCACTACTTTTTGTTCGATGGCCATGGCAGGTGCAATGCCGCGTATCCAATCTACTTCGGGCTTTTTCATCCGACCCATAAACTGCCGCGCATAACTGCTTAAACTCTCCACATAGCGCCGCTGACCTTCGGCATACAGGGTGTCGAAGACGAGCGTTGATTTACCCGAACCCGACAAGCCGGTCACCACCACCAACTGATTGCGGGGAATGGCCAAATCAATGCCCTTGAGATTATGTAATCGGGCATTTTTAATGAGAATATAGTGCCTTGGGTCGAGTTCGTCGACGGTTGTCTTCAACAAAATAGGGAGCTTCAAAACGCAAATTTCGGGATAATTATCCTATTAATACAATCGAGACAGATGATTGTTGGTTCTATCCACGTGTATGGGTTGGAGAGCTTATTTTTGTTTGTAGGGAGATGGTCCATTGGGTCGGGGTTTTTGGTGGAATTGGGTTGAGCTGTGGTACTGCTGCTGTTTTAAGGTGCCGGTTTAGTCGGTAGTCCCGTGGCTGGTCGAACAGGACAATAGGCTATGGACCAGCCCGCATAAGCGAGCACATCCACCATCCACCATCGACGCCCACAGGGAAAAATAGGCCATAGACTGCACCATCATCCTAGAAAAACTAATCCCACCTCCACCCAAAATCCCCCTTAACCGAAATGTCACAAAACAATCATTACCGTTAAAGTTTCCTTAAAATGGATACATCGCAAGTGAAAGTCCTATATTAGCAACATCATTTCAACTAAAACTCCCGGAGGATACCTATAGCCTGAGCTTTACCTAACCAAATTTCTTACGCCATGAAAACTCATGTTGTGAGTGTTAGTGACCAAGAGCTCATTGCACGCTACCTCAAAGGCCATGAAAATAGCCTCGGAATTTTAATGCTTCGGCACAAATCCCGCGTTTACACCACCATCTATCTGCTCGTGAAAGATCGCGATGTGGCAGAAGATATTTTCCAAGACACCTTCGTGAAGGTAATCGATACGGTTCGTGCCGGTCGCTACAACGAAGAGGGCAAATTCCTGCCCTGGGTGCTGCGGATTGCACATAATCTCTGCATCGACCACTTCCGCCGTAACGCCAAAATGCCGACTATCCAACCGAAAGATGAAGATACCGACGTATTCGCCTTCCTCGACCTGAAAGAAGACTCGGTAGAAGACCGCATGATACGGAGTCAGTCGCACGAAAAGGTGAAACAACTCATCCAACATCTCCCCGAAGAACAACGCGAAGTGCTGGTGATGCGCATCTACGGTGGCCTGAGCTTCAAAGAAATCTCAGAGGTAACAGCTGTAAGCATCAATACCTCGCTGGGCCGCATGCGTTACGCGCTGGGCAATCTGCGGAAGTTGATTGATAAGTATCATATTACGCTGTAGTGGGTG
>JBDNIH010000159.1:0-14170 GCA_041688385.1 Bacteroidia bacterium | reverse complement strand
TATCGACCACCATACTCATAGGATACTCATCTTGATTGCCGCCGATGTAGGTGCTAAACTCAAGAAACTGACCATCGGCGCTGTATTTAGAGATGGCCATATCCCAACTACCCAGATTATAACTATCATCAAAAGTTCCAATGGTCGTTGGATAGCCCATACCTGATGCTATGCCGCCCAAATACCCATTACCTGCCCTATCACTTGTCGCAGTAAATCCCCAGTTATCGACCGTTGAGCCACTGAAAGTGGCGAAAATCAAAGTTGGGTCTATGATTAACGTTTGCGTTTTATCGTACTTGGACAGCTTGAAGCCTACGTTGTTTTTATCGATTAAAAACCGTGAATTGATCCTTTTCTCTGCCCCTTTTATTGTCTGATAAACGTATGGCTTTTGTTCGGTCATGGTTCCAAACGGGGTAACATACCGTACTTCGCCAGATTTCAGCAATTCAGGGGAAAGGCCCGCCACTTCCCAAACAATTTGACGTGGGTCCGCCCCTGGTTGTACAATGAATTCATATTTTAGGTTATCACCACTGTGTTTAAAAACCAAATCTACCCCTGGGTAAACTTCTTTGAATAACAGTTGCCCAGCAGGCTTAACATCAGCAGCCCAATAAGAAGGGTCTTGTCCTTTTATAAAATTTAGCGAGAAACTTAGCTGGGCTATCGCTTCCATAAAATCGAGCCTTGCCCCAACCAGTTTCATGTCGTAAACAAAACTTCCAATCTTTACGTCGTAATTACGGGTATCATGTGCCTCTTTTATCGCGGATTGATCTTGATTGACTAGACGTAATCCGAATTCCGTTATGTAGATACGGGTTCCAGGCATTTGGTACATGGCTTTAACCTCTTTAGGCCATTGCCCTTTATTGGGGATAAAATAGGCAGCCGATTGCTGTTCATGGGCCTGAACTCCATTTCCAAGCAATAAACCCATAAGGCTGATCCAGATAAAAAAATGATATCTCGAGATATTTTTCACCACTAAGGGTAAAAATAAGTCAAAGGAGACTAAAACGGCCTTAAAATTTCCAGACGAATTGATTGGAAATATTGAAGAAGAAATTGTCGATAGGTACCACAGGCCGACTGTCGTAAATACCCTCGTAGTTTAAGTTGAAATCGAGATGGCGGTTCACACGGAAAGCAAGTTGAAATGTCCCGGCCATACGATAACTACTAAAAAAGTACTCTGGTAAGGCTTGGTAATAAAAAACTGAACTGAAACGGGCATTGTCGCCAAAACGCTGGGAGAAACGGAGATACGTATTAAACTTCCAAAGGTTATTTGCTCTATCGTTTACATTTAGCGGTCTGTCAGCAGTAGGAACTGCATTATAACCCCAGTTTTCATACTCGTAGAACAGTCCAAAACCTGCAAAAAGTGCGGTGGATGTATCTCGCACAAGCCGTTGTCGCAGGTTGGCGCCAGCTATAAAACGATGTTTGAGACCCCTTACACCATCCCACTGGTATTGCAGATATTCTTCGAGCAACAACTCCTTTCCTGTATTGTCCCGATACCGTAAGTGGACAAATCCACCATTGAGGAACATTTCTTCTGACGTGCCACTAACTCTGAGTCGGGTAGCCGTTAATAAAGACTTGTTACGAATGCGGAAACTTAAATCCGCTTCAGTATAGGCCGAATATATTATACTCCGTTGTTTATCGATGGTAAAGCCAAAGCTAAACTGCCCACTCAAGCTATCCGTTATGGATTCCTGACTTTTGAATGCCTCTGCATTTAAGACTTGTGCCTTGGCTTGACTACAAATCAATAAGCTAAAAAGGAGCTTAAAAATCAGCCTCATTGATTACTGCAATTCGTTGGTCATTCACCAGTCTATCTTTAAGCCAATTGAATTTTTCAATGTCGACTAATATAACCCAGCTTTGATTGGGGTATTCGTGTAAAAGCTGGTTTAAATTGCGCATTAACAGGCCGGCGTATCGGCTGGGAATTCGGACAAACTGAGGCCCTAGTATTTTTTCTCTTCCCGAGTGGATTTCTTGTAGCAATGAATCTCGTTGATCACGCTTTGACATCAAAGCGATTGCTCGAACCTGGGCTGTTTTGCTTTCCCAATCAATTAAAGATTGATAGGCTGATTCATCTAACTTATCGACTGCTTTTCGAATAGAAATAGCAAATGCCTTTTGAAACAATGAGTCAGGAGTAATACTTCGAAACTGACTCGGATAAGTTGCTTTGATTTTACTACTTAGTTCTACGCCAACAAGCCGGCCAAATTCGGGCTGCTGCCCTAGTGTGTCTGGCTCTAGAAGTATGGCAAAAGGCTGTATGCTATCAATAAAAACCCTGAATCCACCCCAGTCTTTTGTCATCATTTCGCCGTCAACCGGCAAAATATAGACGCTAGCCACTTTTTTTTGTTCATGAAGCAGCCAAACCAACACAACGGCCACCGCCAGGACAAACCACAATGCTAGTAAACCTGAGATTTTTTTTCGTTGCTGCATGTCTGCAAATGTAGTCATTAAAGGCTTGTTTTAGCACTTCTTACCAGTGTGAGATCAAGAGCCGTAGAAGCTAACGTTTTGGTTTGTACGATTTCGTGACACATTGATTTCTACGGCAGACCCTTCCTTAGCGCAAAGTCAAAGCCTACTTCCAGCCAAATAATAAGTTGCAATCTACGCTGCAGGGCAGTCGACGAACCGGCCTGTTTCGAGTTGCATCATCGGTTTCATTTTTATGTATTTCAACGTAGTTACAACTATCTTTGCTTTATGTCAAAACCAATTATTATCGTCACCGGTGTTAGTAAAGGCATCGGAAAACAATGCGTTTTATCGCTCTTAAAAGCAGGCTATCGTGTTGCTGGATGGGGGCGTACAGCACCCATAATTACAAATACTGACTTTCAGTTTTTTAAATGTGATGTAAGCATTCTTGCGCAAGTAGAATCGGCCATGTTACAAACTCGGCTTAAGTTCGGTGACGACTTCTATGGCCTCATCAACAATGCAGGTTTTGGATATTTTGGATCGCTTGAAGCTTTACCGGATGACCAATGGCATGCCATGTTCAATACTAATGTACATGGCTTAATGTATTGCACCCGAGCTGTAGTTCCTTATCTCAAGGACCGTCAGGCTGGTCACATCATCAACATTTCTTCTATAGCCGGCTTGGATGGTGTAGTGCAAGGAAGTGGTTATTCTGCCACAAAATATGCTGTTCGCGGTATCTCGCACAGTTTGTATAAAGAACTGCGTGAGGATGGCATTAAAGTAAGCTGCGTCTATCCTGGCTCGGTACAAACCAACTTTTTTGATGACGTTGAAGCCATTACACCGAGTAAAAATATGCTGCAACCCGAAGAAGTAGCCCAATGTATCACTCAGCTGATACAAAGTTCTCCAAATTTCCTGACTGTCGACGTAGAGCTACGTCCGCTGATGCCTAAAGGACCTAAAGCAAAAGCCTGATGCTTATCGTAGCATTTTCAGGGCTTTTTGCCTATAATTGTGACCGCAAATTGCCAACAAAAAAAGTCAATCCATGAGGGAAATACAGATGCGCGAAGCGCTTCGGGAAGCCATGCAGGAAGAAATGCGCCGTGATGAACGGGTATTTTTAATGGGTGAAGAAGTAGCTGAATACAACGGAGCTTATAAAGTGAGTCAGGGTATGCTGGAGGAATTCGGGGCTCGCCGCGTTATCGACACGCCTATTGCGGAACTTGGTTTCGCTGGCATTGGCGTGGGAGCTGCCATGAATGGCCTCCGTCCGGTGATAGAGTTTATGACTTTCAACTTCTCCCTAGTGGCTATCGATCAGATAGTTAATGCTGCAGCAAAAATGCTAAGCATGTCGGGTGGTCAGTTTAACGTCCCCATGGTATTCCGAGGACCAAGTGGTTCTGCAGGCACCTTAGGCGCTCAACATTCTCAAGTTTTTGAAAGCTGGTATGCCAATGTACCAGGCCTCAAGGTAATCTCTCCCTCAACCCCCTACGATGCTAAAGGCTTGCTCAAAGCCGCCATACGTGACGATGATCCTATAATTTTTATGGAATCGGAACAGATGTACGCAGATAAAGGTGAAGTGCCCGAAGGCGAATATATCATTCCAATCGGTGTTGCTGATATAAAAAGAGCTGGAACAGACGTAACCTTGGTCTCCTACAATAAAATGATGAAGGTAGTATTAGCTGCAGCCGAAGAGTTGGCCAAAAACGGCATTTCTGCTGAGGTCATTGACCTACGTACTATACGTCCACTCGACCATGAAACCATCATCAATTCTGTCAAAAAAACCAACCGTTTAGTAGTTGTTGACGAAAGCTGGCCCTTTGCCTCTATTTCGTCTGAAATTGCTTTCCGCGTACAGCGCAATGCATTCGATTATCTCGACGCACCTGTATTGCGTGTGAACGGATCGGATGTACCCATGCCTTATGCTTTTCCGCTAGTGGGTGCCTATCTGCCTTCGGTTGAAAAGGTGGTAAAAGCAGTGAATGAAGTAATGTATTTGCGCAAATAGAAGCCGTTTAAACAAATATAAAAGCCTACTGGGATCTCCTAGCAGGCTTTTTTATGCTTTAAAATTTCACTTTAGTAACTGTTGGTTGCATTTGCGCACTGAAGTATGATCTAGTACTATGCCCCGTCCATTTTCGGGAACTACGCTTAAATGATCCGGGTTCACTAAAGCCTAACCTATACGCTCTGTCAAAAATATTGTGTTTACGGCTATTTAGCAATCTAAAGGCCATTTCTTGTTTGGCCTGTTCAATGAGTTGAGAGAAAGTAAAACCTTCTGCTTTCAGCTTACGCTGCACCGCACGGGTTCTTGTATGTAACTGCTCCGCAAGCTGCTCAAAACCGGGGAAGCCCTAGTTGTAATGATCAAAGAGTATTTCCTGAATAATACGGGCAAAAGATCTATTTCCAAAGAACGCTTCGAGCTGTTGGTTGGCCTCAAGCATGTAATGAGCAAACATATCCGGATTTGAACTCATTAAATCTTTGTAGGTTCATCCTACCTTGATGCAGATGCGGGCACGATTGGAATAAATGCCCAACTACACCCAAGACAGCTGGATTGGACTGTTCCCGCAAATGAAGACCAAATAGGGTGTCGCTCGTTCCGCGCATGGCTGTATTCCACAATCGGATGCCAGCTTCCATGTCGAGTTTATAGTGCGGGTCATTTGGTGCTGCATCGCTCCTATTGGTAGCAGCTAGTAAATCGTTTCATCTAGCCCCCTGTGCGGTGGCATAAAAAACAATTTTTCTGGTCAGTAACATAGTCATCCTGCCCTTAATCGGTTTGGATAGTTCCAGCATTGGAAGTTGGATTTAGCTGCGTAGTTGGATGAGCTGCTCGAACAAAAACGAAAAACCAGTCGACACCAAGTGGTTAGGCTAGCTCTGTTTATAGCTACTTTTAACAAGCTCTATGCAAAATAGACAAAAAACACACCTATCGCAGCAAGTGTTTCAACCCCTTAATAAACTCAACCAAGCATTTCATCTTCCTGATTTGCGCCTTCTTTGAGTTGTTTTCGATACGCTGAAAAAATGGTCGATTTACTAATAAACCCGAGATATCTCCCTTCTCTAACCACCGGAAGATTCCAGGCATTGGTGTCGTCGAAAAGTTGCATAACCGATTCCATTGCGGAATTCACTTCCACTTCTGCGGGAGCGTTATGCATCAGCTCATCTACTTTAGTTGATTCATAGTTGGAACGATTGAACATTATTCCACGAATGTCGTCGAGTAAAATGATGCCTAACAACCTGTTTTCAGCATCAACTACAGGGAAGATGTTCCTTTTACTTCGAGTGATAAGCGCCACCAATTGGGCAAGACTACTGCCGGAAAGTATAGACTTAATGTCTTTTTCAATGAACCGACTCAAGTCCATCTCATGCAATACCATGCGGTCTTTATTATTGTGAATGAGATCCCCGCTGCGAATAAGTCCACCAGATACCAAAGAAAGTGGTTGGAAATAGGTCTTGGTAAAATAGGAGAGCGCACTAACCAGCATTAGAGGCACGATGATGTCGTAAGTCCCCGTAATTTCAGCTATGAGAAAAATACCTGTTAACGGTGCATGCATCACGCCACTCAAAATAGCCGACATACCAAAGAGTGTATAATTGACAGCGCTCAGTTGTGCTGTTGGGAACAGCTGGTTGATACCAAAAGCAAAAACGTAGCCCAAATAGGCCCCGGTAACCAAGGAAGGCCCGAATTTACCACCTACTCCTCCTGCTTCAACGGTAAGTGCAGCAGCAAACGGCTTCAAGAACAGCAGCATGCCTATAAAAAGCATAAGATCGAGCGGACGGGTGGCCAAACCAGGTATGCGGCTGCTGACGATTAAACCCAAAGCCTGTTCGTTTAGAATGGACCGAATACCTACATAACCCTCACCATAAAGGGGTGGAAAAAAATAGATGATCGTCCCTAAGCCAAGTCCCCCAATGAGTGCTTTTTTCCACCAACTACCGATTTTTTTCATCCACTTCCCGGTCAAATTAACAATACGACTAAAACTTACCGCATGGAAACCGGCAACTATACCCAGAAGGATAAGCCAAAACAAATCGCCCCAGCCAATGGGGGCTGTTTGTGCTACCCGAAGAATCGCTTCATTTTCAATAAACAAGCTGGAGAATAAATTCCCCATAGCAGCTGCGATGAGTATAGGTATAAACCGACTGGTACTAAATTCGGGTAAAATAACCTCGATGGCAAAAATAACACCGGCTATCGGTGCATTAAATATGGCCGAAATACCTGCAGCAGTTCCACATCCAATGAGCAAAGTGCGATTGCGGAAATCAAAGCGGAAAAATTTCGCCAGATTGGACCCCCAGGATGAGCCAGTTACCACTATAGGGGCCTCAAGACCAACCGAACCACCAAAAGCCAATGTGAAACTCGACAAAAGCAACTGAGAATACATCAACGTACGCTTCATGAAGCTACTCTGTCTTGAGATGGCATACAAAACCCCACTTAAACCTTGCTCTAGTTTACTTTCCTTGAATGAGTAGCGGTTGATAGCCGCCGCCCCAAATACACCGATTAAGGGCAGAAAAAAAAGCAGATAGCGCGGGAAAAAGCCCAAAACCGTGGCTTCAAAAAAGTGTAGTAAAGTTTTGAGACCGACGGCTGCCAAGCCAACTGCAAGACCGATGAGGACACTGACTAAAATGATCAGTGTTCCAGGTCGGATGTGCGTTCTGATCCACTGCAACGACTGCAAATAATAGCGATCGGATTTGCCCATGAGGTAAAGAAACAATTTTTTGCCCAAACAAAAGGGCAATCTAGGTTCATTAATGGGGAATGACAAGGGAATAGCTGTATTTTTATAGCGTGAAAGCCAATACCCTCCAATTTACCCCTGCCAAAGATTATTCAACTGCGGCTGCATTTTTAAAAGGCCGTATTCAAGGTCTAAATGAATTTCAACTCGACAATTTGTTTCATAAAGGACGAATTTGTATTTCAGGAAAGGTAATTCCTGCAGGCTATGCGTTAAAAGCGAATACGTTAATCGAAGTGCAATTGCATGCACCACAAACCATAGAAGCTGAAAGCATTCCTTTGAATATTATTTATGAGGACCTATTCCTGATGGTTATCGACAAACAAGCAGGTATGCCGATGCATCCAGGTTTAGGGAATTTTAATGGAACATTGCTCAATGCATTGAAGCACTACTACCGGACAATCAACGATACAACTTCTTTAATCTCTGAATCGCTTGTTCATAGGCTTGATAAGGATACTTCTGGTTTGTTAGTCGTTGCTAAAACGCGTGCTGCAGCCAGAAAATTAGAGCTACAATTTCAAGAAGGAAAGGTCGAAAAATGTTACCATGCCTTGGTTTGGGGCAAACCGAAGCCCGAAAATGGCCAACTTGACGTAAAAATGGGTCGGCACCCTGTTAATGAAAAAATCATTCAGGTTTTCGAAGATGGGAGCTCGGGCAAACCTTCGATAACCGATTATCAGTTTGTAAGTAGCCATGGTCTGTTTAGTAAAATGGCGCTCTATCCAAAAACGGGCAGAACACACCAGTTGCGGGTGCATATGCATTATTTAGGGCATGGAATTGTAGGAGATAGCCGGTATGTGCAACCAGACGTTGAAACACCCGGAATTTGGCCCCGTTTGGCACTTCATGCTTCCTTGTTAGCCTTCACCCACCCAATGAATGGCAAATTAATGCGCTTTGAATCGGCTTGGCCGACTGATTTAGTGGCCGCATTAGGCTCCATTTAGATGCTATAAAAATCTTCCTACTTGGCTTGATTTCACAGCATACAAGCAGTTATTTTACGCATTTTTACATAGTTTTTAAAACGGGTTGATTGGCATACTTTGCTATCAATGCCGAGGTAGTCTCTTGTCATTTTAACAGCTGTTTTCGCGCGCTTTTTTTTTTCACATTTGGCCTCAACTGTGAACAAAAAACCAGCCGTTTATACCTCATTTTGCTATCTTTGATCTTTTCCGATTATACCCAAGCCATGAGCGTAAAGCAAGAAACTACCCAATACTCAGCGGACAATATTCAGGTTCTCGAAGGCCTAGAAGCCGTACGTAAGCGCCCAGCCATGTACATTGGTGATGTAGGTATGAAAGGCCTGCACCATTTGGTGTACGAGGTAATTGACAACTCTATCGATGAAGCCCTTGCAGGACACTGTGATACCATTGATGTTTTTATTCACAAAGACAATAGTATCACCGTAAAGGACAACGGCCGGGGTATCCCCACCGATATGCACCAAAAAGAAAAGCGGTCGGCCTTGGAAGTTGTTATGACCGTGCTCCATGCGGGTGGTAAATTTGACAAAGACTCCTACAAAGTATCTGGCGGTTTGCACGGCGTAGGTGTATCTTGCGTAAATGCCTTATCCACATATCTACGTGCCGAAATTCACCGAAACGGCAAAAAATACGAGCAAGAATACAGCTGTGGTAAACCCCAGTTCCCTGTGCGTGAAGTTGGCGACACCACCCATCGCGGAACCAATATCACTTTCATGCCGGACGATAGTATTTTTATCGTTTCGGAATACAACTACAGTACCTTGGCCACGCGCTTACGTGAGCTAGCCTATTTAAATAAAGGCATCCGCCTCACACTCACAGACGAACGGGAGCCTGAAGATGATGGTGCTTTTAAAACAGAAGCTTTTTACTCAGAAGGCGGTTTACGCGAATTTGTAGCTTATCTCGACTCTACGCGTGAGGCCCTTATTCCAGAGCCCATTTACATCGAAAATAATAAAGGAGCCGTACCTGTTGAAGTAGCTCTTCAATACAACAATTCCTACTCAGAAAACGTACACAGCTACGTGAATAACATTAATACCCACGAAGGTGGTACCCACGTAGCTGGCTTCCGTCAGGCATTAACCCGTGTTCTGAAATCCTATGCCGACAAGGAGGGTATGACCGCGAAGTTGAAATTCGACATTGCGGGTGATGACTTCCGCGAAGGCCTCACAGCTGTTATTTCCGTAAAAGTGATGGAGCCGCAGTTTGAGGGTCAGACAAAAACCAAACTGGGTAACAACGAAGTGATTGGTGCTGTGAATACTTCCGTTGCCGAAGCGCTGAACAACTTTTTAGAAGAAAATCCACGGGAAGCGCGCATGATCATTAACAAGGTAATACTCGCAGCTACCGCAAGGCACGCAGCACGTAAAGCCAGGGAAATGGTTCAGCGCAAAAACGTACTCTCTGGCAACAGTATGCCCGGCAAACTTGCCGATTGCTCCGAAAACGATCCTGCATTGTGCGAAATCTATCTTGTCGAAGGAGACTCAGCGGGTGGTACAGCAAAACAAGGTCGTAACCGTGCATTCCAAGCCATTCTGCCGCTCAGAGGTAAAATCCTCAATGTAGAGAAGGCCATGGAATACAAAATCTACGAAAACGAAGAGATACGCAATATTTTCACCGCATTGGGTGTAACCATCGGTACTGAAGATGACAGTAAAGCTTTGAATATCGCGAAACTGCGTTACCATAAAATCATTATCATGACCGATGCGGATGTAGATGGCTCTCACATCTCCACCTTAATCATGACTTTCTTCTTCCGTTATATGAAGGAGCTCATTGAGTTGGGTTATATCTACATTGCCACTCCACCGCTTTACCTCGTAAAAAAAGGCAAAGATCAAACCTATGCCTGGAACGATAAAGAAAGGCTGGAAGCAGTTACTGACTTGGCTAAAGGTGGAAACGAGAGCTCCGTACATATTCAGCGCTATAAAGGTCTTGGAGAGATGAATGCAGAGCAGTTATGGAGTACCACCATGAATCCTGAAACCCGCACCCTTCGCCGCATTACCATCGACAGCGCAGCAGAAGCTGATCACATTTTTAGCATGTTGATGGGAGATGAAGTGCCCCCAAGACGTGCATTCATCGAGCAAAACGCACGATACGCTAAACTCGATATCTGATTAATGATTACGGTCAAGGGCTTACACAAGGCTTATGGTCAACTGGAAGTCCTGAAAGGTGTATCCACCACCATTCAGGCTGGTGAAATCGTAGCCGTTGTTGGTCCATCAGGCGCTGGAAAGTCTACCTTGCTACAACTGCTTGGTACGCTCGACCAGCCAGATTCAGGTACCGTACACTATGACGATACCGATGTTTTTAAATTAAAAGACCAAGAACTGGCCAATTTCCGTAACCGGCAAATTGGCTTTGTTTTTCAATTTCATCACCTTCTGGCTGAATTTACGGCACTCGAAAACCTTTGTATACCTGCCTTTATAGCAGGAATTGGCAAAAAAGAGGCCGAGATCCGCGCAACTGAACTGGCCAATTTTTTAGGCATCACCAGCCGACTAGGTCACAAACCTGGTGCGCTGTCGGGTGGCGAACAACAACGTTTTGCTGTTGCCCGGGCCTTGATGTTGCATCCGAAAGTGATATTGGCCGATGAGCCTTCAGGCAATTTAGATTCAACCAATGCTAGAGAGTTACATCGATTATTTTTTGATTTAAGAAAGCACTTTAACCAAACTTTTGTGATTGTCACCCACAATCCCAATCTTGCTGAAATGGCAGACCGGCGTTTAACCATGGTTGATGGCAAATTGAACCCATGACCCATGCAGATATACACGATGTATTACGCAAAAATTGGGGATTTGACCAATTCAGGCCCCTTCAGGAAGATATTGTTCGCTCCGTTTTAAGCGGAAAAGACACCCTCGCACTTCTACCAACGGGTGGTGGGAAATCTATTTGTTTTCAGGTCCCAGGCCTAGCTTTACCTGGCTTGTGCTTGGTGATTTCACCCTTGATTGCCTTGATGAAAGACCAGATAATTAACTTGCAAAAACACTCCGTAAAAGCAACTGCCATTTTCACCGGTATGAGCGCACGCGAAATTGATTTTACCTTAGAACAATGCGCAGAAGGCAAATACAAGTTTTTATATGTGTCTCCAGAGCGGTTAACAACAAAAATATTCCTCGCTCGACTTGAACGACTTAATATTAGCCTATTAGCCATTGACGAAGCGCACTGCATTAGTCAATGGGGGCATGATTTCAGACCGGAATACCGCCGAATCTTAGAAATACGTCCAAAGCTAAAGTCAGTACCCGTCATTGCCTTAACAGCCACCGCAACCCCCAAAGTTGTAGTAGACATACAGGAACAACTCGGCTTTAAAAATGGGCAGGTTTTCCAGAAAAGTTTTGTCCGTTCCAACTTGGCCTACCGGGTGCTGTATGAAGAAAACAAATACGGCAAACTCATTGAGTTATTAAAAGAGGTCGATGGCACAGCAATTGTTTACGCCAATAGCCGTAAAAAGGCGCAGTTAATAGCAGAATTAGTACATAAAAATGGCATAGTCGCTTCATACTACCATGCCGGTCTATCCCCCATTGAACGCGACCGCAGGCAGCAAGCCTGGATCGACAATAAAATTCGGGTAATTGTATGCACCAATGCTTTTGGGATGGGCATAGACAAGCCAGACGTGCGCTTAGTAGCACACACAGAAATTCCTGATAATCTTGAAGCCTACTTCCAAGAAGCTGGTCGAGCCGGTCGCGATGAAAAAGCCGCATGGTGCTATTTATTGTTCCATGCTTCTGACCGACCTGAATTGGAACGATTATTTGAATTGAGTTTCCCTAGTCTCGAAGTTATACGCAATGTATACAAAGCCCTAGGTAACTATTACCAACTAGCTGTAGGTAGCGGCAAATATTCCTCCTTTCCATTTGAATTAACGGCCTTTTGTGACAACTTCGCGCTCAAACCATACGAAGCACACCAAGCCTTAAAGTTCATTCATCAAAGTGGCTACATTCTCTTAAACGATGCCGCATTTGCTCCTGCAAAACTACATTTTACCGCTGATGCAGTGACCATTTATGATTTTCGCCTGCGGCACAAAGAGCTCGACCGTTTTATTGAATTATTGCTAAGAACCTATTCAGGTATCATGGATCAGTACGTGAAAATTGATGAATACCAGCTTTCACGAAAAATTGGTTTGAGTATTCCCGAAATACAAAAGTTACTCGAAAAACTGCAACAATACGAGCTCGTTGACTACGTACCGCGCACCGACAAACCTACCATCACCTTTATGGAAGAAAGGTTGGCCGAAGAACATCTGGTACTCCCTCCTGCCAAATACGCCTTACTCAAACAAGATCACAGGAACAAACTCGACGCAGCATTACACTATGTAGAAAGTCGAGAGCAGTGTCGAAGTCAAATCTTAATGGCCTATTTCGGTGAGACAGAAAGCAAAATTTGTGGCCAATGCGATTACTGCTTGCAACTACACGCGGAACACATCAACCAAGAGTTAATTGACCAATTAAGTCCGCTTATTCAAAAACTTCTGGAGCAACCCATGCCTTTGCAATTGGTATTGAAAGAAGTCGCCTTTGAAAATAAAATCCAGTTGATTGAAGTTATACGCTGGCACATAGAACAAAATAATATTCTACAGGCCGAAAATGAAATGCTACGCTGGATAAAATGAAAAGAATAAGTCTTGCAGTAACCACTGATCTAAACCATGATCAACGCATGCAGCGCATTGCAATAAGCTTGCAGCAAGCGGGTTACCGGGTGAGTTTAATTGGCCGGACAAAAAAATTGAGCCACCTCCTTTTGCCCACCATTTACCGGAGTTATCGGCTGCACACTTTTTTCGAACGGGGTTTTTTGTTTTATGCCCTATTCAACATCAGGCTGTTCTTTTTGCTTATGTCAAAACGTTCTAATGCTATTTGTGCTGTTGATCTTGACACCTTGCCCGCATGTTGGCTAGCAGCCCGACTTAAAGGAAACCTTTTATTTTACGACGCACATGAGCTTTTTACCGAGGTGCCTGAATTACTAGAACGTCCTCGTGTTAGGCGTATTTGGGAGAAAATCGAAAACTATTTTGTGCCGCGTGTAGATTTTGCTTACACAGTGAATCAGTCACTCGCCGATTGGTATAGCCATAAATACAACAGACCCTTTGCCGTGGTGCGAAATATGCCCTTTTCCAGGGCACTCCTCACCGTTGAAACAGGCAATTATATACTTTATCAAGGGGCATTAAATGCTGGAAGAGGCCTCGAGTGTTTATTGGAAGCTGTAAAACTAACAGCTATCCCCTGTATTTTGGCTGGCGACGGTGACTTATCCCCTAACTTACTGGACAAAGTCAAACAACTCAATATCAGCTCGCTGGTAACATTTACTGGTATGCTTACCCCTACTGCCTTGCACGAATATACTTCCAAGGCGTGGGTTGGCATTAATTTATTGGTGTCCAGCTCACCAAATTATTATTATTCGTTGGCCAACAAATTTTTTGATTACGTACAGGCTGGGAAACCTCAATTTTGTATGGCGTTCCCAGAATACAAACGTTTACAAGCAGATTTTGAAGTAGCGGTTTTGATGGATGAGCTTGATCCCAGCCTTTTGGCTGCAGCCCTTTTGGGGCTGAAGTCAGACCCGGCCAGATATAAACAACTAGCAGAAAATTGTCAGAAAGCCTCATTGGAGTGGATTTGGGAGTTAGAAGAAAACAAACTATTGCTCCTTTACGCCAAACTATAAGTTGATCTTTTGTCTTTGGATTTCTTTGTTCAAATAGGC
>JBDNIH010000158.1:0-2664 GCA_041688385.1 Bacteroidia bacterium | reverse complement strand
GCCACAATTAAGGCAATACCTGCCGTATCGAGCCCCACCGATTCCAGTACGATAACAAGCATCACCATGCCTGCGCCTGGCACACCTGCCGAGCCAATAGACGCCAAGGTAGCTGTAAGTACAATGGTCAATTGTTGCATAAGGCTCAGATCTGTTCCAAAAGCCTGGGCAATAAATACCGTTGCCACTGCCTGATATAAGCTGGTGCCATCCATATTGATGGTTGCGCCTAGCGGAAGAACAAAACTTGAAACTTCTTCACTTACCCCAAGGTGTTCCTCTACCCTTTCCATGGTTACAGGCAAAGTAGCCGAGCTGGAACTGGTGCTAAAGGCTAACATCTGTGCGGGTGCGATGCCTTTAAAAAAGCGAGCGTAACCAAATTTGGTAAACAAACGCAAAATGAGTGGATAGACTAAAAATATCATCGATGCCAAGCCCAATAAAACCGTCAAGCTATACATGCTCAGCGCTTTTAATAAATCGAGTGCCTCGGCAGGATTGGAGCCCGCAAACTCGGCGATTAATGCAGCCAACAAGGCAAATACGCCGATGGGCGCCATGAGCATAATCAAGTCAACTAACTTAAGGATAACATCATTCACCCCTTCAAAAAACAGCTTCACAGGCCTTCCTTTCTCATCGGGGATGAGGATTAAAGCTATCCCAAAAAAGACGGCAAAAAATACTACCTGCAACATATTGGTGTTGTTGCCAAGGGCATTGAACAAATTATCGGGCACAATATCAATCACTGACTGTAGCGGTCCGCCTTCAGCTATTTTATCTGCATTTGCAGTTTTATCCGCTGCAACCGTGGCGTACCGTGATTTTAGCTCATCTCTTTTTTCCGTAGACAAATAACTGCCCGGTTGCAAAACATTCACGATTAACAAACCCAAACTGACCGCTATCACGGTCGTCGACAAATAAATACCAATGGTTTTGGTACCCATGCGCGACAGTTTGCTCACATCTTTAAGACTGGCCACCCCCACGATTAAAGATGCTAAAACCAATGGCATGGCAATCAATTTGAGCAGATTCACAAAAATGGTCCCAATGGGTTTGATCCAGTCGATTATAAATTCATTCTGACCTGTGCCGCTCGCTATCAATCCCACAATTACGCCGAGGGTCATACCAATGATTATTTTCCAGTGTAAGGCGAGTTTTTTCTTTTTCATGCTTAGAGAATTGCACTCCGCTGACGAAGTAAATGATCGGCGAGCACCAAGGCAGCCATGGCTTCAACAATAGGAACAGCGCGTGGCACCACACAAGGGTCGTGTCGACCTTTAGCTTCGAGCGTGATACTTTTGCCTGCTTTATCGATACTGTTTTGTTTTTGTTGGATAGTAGCTACTGGCTTAAAAGCAATGCGGCAACTAATGGTTTCGCCATTACTAATACCACCCTGAATACCACCAGAATGATTGGTACGGGTACGCACCCTACCCGAATCGGTGTAAAAACTGTCGTTCATCTCCGAGCCCTTGGCCATTGCAGCGGCAAAACCCGCCCCTACTTCAAACCCTTTGACCGCATTGATGCTGAGCATAGCTTTGGCCAGATCGGCTTCGAGTTTATCAAATACCGGTTCACCCAAACCCGCTGGCACCCCTGTAATAAGTAACCTGATCATACCACCCAATGAATCACCATGAGCTTTAGCTTCGGCTATAGCCGCTTCCATACGCGCAGCTGTTGTCGTATCCGGACACCGAACAGCATTATTTTCAATCGACAAAAGCGCTTTTTGCGTAGGTTCGTCTATATAAGTGACACTCCCTACGCCGCACACATAGGCCACCACACGTATGCCAGAAGCATGCAATAAGAGTTGCGCCAGTCCGCCGGCAGCCACACGTGCAGCGGTTTCTCGCGCAGATGACCGTCCGCCACCCCGGTGATCCCGAATACCATACTTGGCTTCGTAGGTATAATCGGCATGCGAAGGCCTATATACATCTTTCAAGGCATCATAATCACCTGATTGTGCATCTTTGTTGCGAATAAGCAAGGTAATTGGCGTGCCCGTGGTACGGCCTTCAAATACACCCGACAAAAGTTCGAGTTGATCGCTTTCATCGCGCTGCGTAGTCAACGCTGATTGCCCTGGACGGCGTCGACTAAGCTGCAGCTGGATAAATGCCTGATCGAAGACCAGTCCGGCCGGACAACCATCTATCACCACACCAATGGCAGGACCGTGTGATTCGCCAAAAGTGGTGATGCGGAAAAGTTGACCAAAGCTGTTACCTGCCATCCTACTTTTTGAGTTGAAAGCCGAATTTCGCTAAATCTTCCCAAAAAGAAGGATAGGATTTTGAAACAACCTGTGGCTGATCAAAATAAAGACGATAACCCACCGCCGAAAGTAAGCTCAGCGACATGGCCAGGCGGTGGTCCTGCCAGCTATCAACGGCTACAACAGCCTCCTTTGACGCATCACAACCACTTACCAATACGGCCGAATCCTGCGAAATATGCAGTTGAGCACCAAATTTCAAAAGTTCGGTTTGAAGTGCTAATAGCCGATCACTTTCTTTGATGCGCAAACTTTTAAGTCCGGTAAACACCTTTTTTTGCCCCAGTGCAGCACACAATACAATTAAAGTAGGTGCCAAATCGGGGCAATCACTAAAATCCCAGGGCTGTACT
>JBDNIH010000157.1:0-2881 GCA_041688385.1 Bacteroidia bacterium | reverse complement strand
ACCGGCATCACTATCAAGCCTTAACCGAGCTACAGGAAGCACTCCAATCTAGACAGGAAGAAAATATTAGACTAAAAATTAGCAAGTTAACTGACTTTAGTGAGATAAAGGTTGAAGAGATTCCGCCTACTTTCAATGCGAGTTTGCGCAACTACCAACATGCCGGGCTGAATTGGTTATGGTTCTTGCGTAGCCATAGTTTTGGTGGCATTTTGGCCGACGACATGGGCTTAGGGAAAACCATACAAACCTTGTGCTTGTTATTAAAAGACAAAGAAGAAAACCTGCTGACAGGCAGAAAAGTAGGTCCATCCTTACTCATTGCACCTACTTCGATATTATACAACTGGCTCAGTGAGGCTAAAAAGTTTGCGCCTGATTTGTCGGTCATGATTCACGCCGGTACCCAACGCGATCGTACCGAGCAATGGTTTATGGTCCACGATTTGGTTGTAACCTCCTACGGTACAGCCCGGGTAGACATGGAGATGTTCAAGCGGGTGAGGTTTAATTACATTGTTTTGGATGAAGGTCAGAATATCAAAAATCCAGGATCCCAAATATCCAGGGCTGTGCGCTTACTTCATGGTCAACATCGACTCGTTTTAAGCGGTACACCAGTCGAAAATTCAGTTATCGATTTATGGTCGATCATGGCCTTTGCCAATCCTGGCCTGCTCGGCAGTTTGAAGTTTTTCCGACAGCAATATGCCAATCCTATCGAGAAGGAAAAAGACGAAACCACCGCAGATAAATTGCGGACACTTATCAATCCCTTTATACTTCGACGAACTAAAAAGCAGGTCGCCAAAGACTTACCTGATCGCATCGAACAGGTTCATTACTGTGACATGACCGATCAACAAGAGGAAGTTTATGAAAAGCTAAAGTCTGGTTTCCGCAATGAGATATTGGAAGCCATCGAAAAGCAAGGTATAGTTAGATCGCAGATGTTGCTTTTAAGGGGACTGACCGTGTTACGACAAGTGGCCAATCATCCGGCTATGGTGGATGAAGCGTATCAGGACAGCTCCGGTAAGTTTGAAGAAGCCATGCGCATGCTCAAAAATGCATTGCATGAGGGCCATAAAATCCTTGTGTTTTCGCAATTCGTTAAACATCTGCGGCTCGTTAAAAAACGACTTGAAAAAGAAGGAATTGAACACCTTTACCTGGATGGCCAAACGCCGCGAGAGAATCGACGTGACTTGGTGAAAACATTCAATTCTCGTCAAGATTTGAAAGTATTCCTGATTTCCTTGAAAGCAGGTGGGTTGGGGTTAAATCTCACCTCGGCTGATTATGTGGTATTGTTAGACCCTTGGTGGAATCCTGCGGTTGAGCAGCAAGCCATTGACCGTTCACACCGCATAGGCCAGACCAGAAAAGTAATCTCTTATCGCTTTATCACTAAAAACTCAGTTGAAGAGAAGATACTTGCCTTGCAAGAGCGCAAGCGGACAATCAGCGATAGTCTGGTTTCGGCTGAGCAATCTTTTGTCAAATCGTTGAACGTGGATGATATCCAAGCTATGCTTAGTTAACACGCTTTAATAGATTTTATGCTGCTTTTGCGATAGCGCTGTTAAATTTGGTTAACCAAACCTGACGGGCCCATTCTATATGCTAATTCGTGCTTTTTTTGAGGTTTAGAAATACAAACTTGTTAAACATTTCTTTTTTAAGGATACTGGTCTTGGTGATTGGCTTTTCGCTTTTCACCTTGTTAGCAGTGCAGTTTTATTGGTTGAATAATGCGATTAGACTAGAGCAGCTCAACTTTGTTAGTTTGGCAAATAACGCCATTACCGACATTGCCAAAAGGATGGAGGGACAGGAGGCACTAGACGCGTTATATAAGGCTTCACAACGCACGGAACAGCACCAATCCCAAAAGATAAGAGATGTGCTTATAAGCCCAGGTATGCCTGCCGGGAGTATGGCCACAGATCAGTTTGAGGCTTTTCGGGAGCCAAGTAACAATTCAAACCGCCTGAATCAGCTAAATTTAATGGAGATGTCCCAAGCCGGTGGGCGTATAGATACCACTGCGGCCTTCTTGGAACAGCTTTTAGGGGAAAAAGACTTGGCGTCAAACAGAAATTTGATGGTTGAGTTTGTGAAAGAAATTCAACTCAGCAGGCAAAGAGCCTTGGCGGATCGGGTAGATCGGAAGGTATTGGACTCTTTGATCCTGCAGGTGCTTGAAAGCTATGGTATTCATGCCCAATACATTTATGAACTTGTAAGAGCAGATAATGCTTTCTTTAAGCGTATTGCCGCTGAAAATAGAGAAGAAGGTGCGCAACGTGTGTTTTTTGGCAAAATGTTTCCCAGCGATTTGGTGCCAACACACACTTATCTCGTCCTACGTTTTGTAAATCAACAGCCTTACTTTTTTAAGAATATCGCCAAACAGCTGGCTTTGTCTCTAGCTGCATTGGTGCTACTAGGCTTCTCGTTTTATATGCTCGTTACACTTTTGTTCCGTCAAAAACGCTTGTCGGAGCTCAAGACAGATTTCATCAATAACATGACCCACGAGTTGAAGACACCCATAGCCACGATTACTCTGGCAAGCGAGGCGCTTTTTGATACCCGGATATCACACGATCCAGCGACGTTATTGCGCTATAATCACATCATTTATGATGAAAATCAGCGTTTAAAAAACCATGTTGAACGTATTCTTAACATCGCTTTGCTCGAGAAGTCCGGCTTCTCTTTGACTTATACTACGCTTGATGTGCATTTACTGCTCGACAAGGTTATAGCCCAAAGTGAGCTGCGTATCCAACAAAGTGATGCCAATTTAACCTTGGTTAAAGAAGCCATCCAAAGTAGAATACCAATGGATGAGATGCATTTAATTAATGTATTT
>JBDNIH010000156.1:0-4465 GCA_041688385.1 Bacteroidia bacterium | reverse complement strand
TAAATATTTTGCGCAGTTACCCAAGTGTTCAAACAAGCGTTCAGCCACTTCCCATACTTATTTTACATGGAGGAGCGGTCGCGTTGTCCTTAATTGGCAAACACTACACAGCCCGCAAATCATTTCGATGAATCATTTAAAAGCTGGAATTTATATGCTGGATTGCCAATTCGACGATGGAAGTCGGGCCAGCCTAAAGTGGATTAAAAGCACTTACTAGTGCGGTATTTACACCGTTTAGGTGAGCCATTGAACGCCGAAATCGGTTAATTTTCGCTGCATAATTGATTCAAAATAGCAGTGCCTTGAGATTTCACCTGATTGGCTAAGCCAATTTACCCGATTTTGAGCCCCGATTAAGGCATTTTGAACCAATTTGACAACTCGATGTTTGAACAACAAAACCACTGCAATGAGCACGACTAAACGCATCGAACACATCTTTACCCCACCCACGCCTCATATGGTTGGTGACGGGTTTAAGGTACACAACTACATCCCCGGAAGGACGGGTGGATTTGAGCGCATGGATCCATTTCTTATGCTCGACTACAACGCACCATGGGTTATTGGCCCGAGAAACAAACCCTTGGGCGTAGGCGTACATCCACACCGCGGTTTCGAAACGGTAACCATTGCCTATCAAGGTAAGGTTGCCCACCACGACAGCGGAGGAAACAGCGGCGTCATCGGCGAAGGTGAGGTACAGTGGATGACCGCAGCATCGGGGATATTGCACAAAGAATATCACGAAAAAGAATTCAGCAAAAAAGGCGGTACATTTCAAATGGTACAACTGTGGGTGAATTTACCCGCTGCTAAAAAAATGTCGCCCCCAAAATATCAGGGCATCACCCGCGACCAAATCAAGCGCAAAAAACTGGCCGACGGTTTAGGAGAAGTCGAAATTATAGCTGGCGAGTTTGAAGGAGTTAAAGGGCCAGCCTATACTTTTAGCCCCGTTGCACTGATGAATGCCAAATTGAAAAAAGGTGGCCAAGCTAACTTCAGCTTTCCCGCCCATTACAATACCGCTGTGGTTGTGATATCAGGCGAAATAAAAGTCAACGGCCAAAATGCAATGGCCAATCAGTTTGTGCTTTTGGCCAATGAAGGCACCGACTTCAGCATAGAAGCCGCTGCCGATAGCATTGCCTTGGTCATGAGTGGCGAACCCCTGCGCGAGGCCATTGCTGCACACGGTCCTTTTGTAATGAATACCCGCCAGCAGTTGATAGAGGCCTTTAATGACTTCCAAGCTGGTAAGTTTGGTCATTTGGCCGATGAATAATTCAATTTTTCAAGCCCTAATGCTGTGCATTGGGGCTTAAAAAGCCTATTCCCTATTGATGTCGCAGGTTCATACATATAATATAATATAATATATTTCCATTTGAATTCTTATATTGGGGACGAGCATTACAAGCGGCTTTAAGTCTGGTTATGGATAGCATATTTCATCAATAAGTTTATATGAAAACCAGCCTAACACCGCAAGAAATTCCCAATCCGGCACTCTTTTTTAATTTGTCGGCCGATTTATTTTGCGTTGCAGGCTATGACGGTTACTTCAAATTGGTCAATCCAGCATTTCTAGAGTTACTAGGCTACAGCGAAGCAGAAATTTACGGTAAACCAATTAGCGCATTTATTTATGAATACGACAGGTCGATAACCGATCAACACCGAGAAACGCTAAAAAAAGACATTCCCCTACTTCATTATGAAAATCGGTATCAAGCGAAAAGTGGAGAAATACATTGGTTGTCCTGGACCTCAACACCAAACAAGGAGCAGCAGTTAATTTACGCAATTGCCAAAGACATCACCCACCAAAAACAAGCAGAGGCCGACCGAAACAGCTTGCTTTTGCGTTTGACAACCAACAACCAGCAGCTTAAACAATTAAGTTATACCACCAGTCATGACTTGCGTAGCCCAGTCAATAATTTGCTCGCAGTCATGGAGCTTTTGGACATTGAAAAAGGTGCCACCCCAGAGCGCCTATCTGTAATCGAAATATTAAAACTAGCCACCTTGGGGCTCCGTGATTCACTTAACGCTTACATCGACCAACTGCACAATCACGATAGGCTGCTTATCGCCTTGGACGAGTTGGCATTAGCGGATATTTCCGATGCCATAACGGCTGCATTACGCTCCCTACTAAAGAATACACGCACACGCATAATTACAGACTTCTCAGCTGCTCCTACCGTTTATTTTAACAAAGCCTATCTCGAAAGTATATTTCTGAATATGATTACCAATTCGGTTAAATATGCCCTACCAGACTTAGACCCTGTGATTCAAATACGATCTGAAATTTTAAATGACCAAGTACGCTTGCATTTTATAGATAACGGCCGTGGTTTTAATATGTCGGAAGTGAAAGACAGAATTTTTGGCTTAAACCAAACCTTTCACAACCACATCGACAGTAAAGGAATTGGTCTTTACCTCGTCTACAACCATATCACCAGTTTAGGTGGACATATTGTTTTGGATAGCCAACCCAACCAAGGTGCTCATTTTACCCTCACTTTTATCAAAAAGTAGCACTACATTTTATCCGTGCGGCGCTTACATTTTGGCTCTCGCTTAATGCTTACTTTTCGAGAGCAATTCCCTTTTATTGAAAAAATTTTGATGTAGTCACTTTTTTTAAGCAAATTGGAGTCGTCTGTTCTCACCAAGAATAACTAAACCATGCAATCGAATGAAACCGTTTTCGTTACCGGTGCCGATGGTATGCTCGGGGCACACATCTGTCGTGAGTTGCTACGGCAAGGCTACGCCGTAAAAGCCATGATTTTGCCCAATAGAAGGCATACTGCCATTGCTGATTTGCAACTAACCCTTGTTTATGGTGATGTTTTAGACAAGCAGATGTTAGAACAGCACATGACCGATTGTAATCAAATTATTCATATTGCTGCCTTAACAAGCGTGTGGCCTCGACGTTCGGCAAAGGTACGGGCAGTTAATTTTGAGGGGACGCAAAACGTTTTAGAAATTGCAAAAAAATACCATTACAACCGCATGGTACACATTGGCTCGGCCAGCTCATTTGCTTATGGCAACAAAGTAGCACCAGGCAATGAAAATACATCCGCCAATGGCGTTTTCACCCTCGATTATATTCAAAGTAAGCACGAGGCACAACAACTGCTCCTCGAGGCCCATCAAAAATCAGGTTTTCCGGTCATCATCGTTAACCCTACTTTTATGGTGGGTGCTTTCGATTCAGGCCCGTCGTCGGGCAAAGTTCTGCTCGAGTTATTAAATAACCGCTTACCTGCCTACGCGCCTGGTGGGCGAAATTTTGTGAATGCCCACGATGTCGCTGTTGCTACAGTGAATGCATTAAAAATGGGCGAAATTGGCCAGTGTTATATAGCCGGCGGTGAGAACTTAACCTACGCTGAATTCTTACAAAAATCTTGTCAGGTCATCGATAAGCCTTTTAAACTACGCGCTGCACCTGCAACCCTTTTGCAATTCATAGGCTTAGCCAGTTCGGCCTATGCCCGCCTGAATGGGTCGGCACCAAAACTAAGTTTTACCATGGCGCAAATTGCCTGCAAAGAACAATATTACGAGGCCCATAAAGCCCAAAAGGAGCTGCAAATGCCGCAAACAGATTTGAAAGTGGGTATTGCTGCTTGTGTCGACTGGTTTAAAGCAAATGGTTACGCTTAAGGATGCACGCTAATTTTTTCCAAAACAAAGTCGTACTTATTACCGGAGCTAGCCAGGGTATAGGGAAAAGCCTCGCCGAACAAGTTTTACAATACGGTGGAAAGGTGGTGATCACGGGTCGAAATGCAGCCCGATTAGCTGCATTAGAAAAGCATTGGGAGAAACATGCTGCTGCTATGCTGCTGCTCGCCGTTGATGTGGCCGATGAAGCTGGCCAACAAAAACTTATCCAAGCTATTCAAGAACGCTTTGGTCGTTTGGATGTGCTCATCAACAATGCAGGCATGTCGGCTTACGGCGATTTAGCGCAAACAGATGCCGAGGTGATCCGCACCTTAATTGACACCAATATTAAAGGCGTTTTATTCACCACCAAAGCTGCTTTGCCGCTATTGCGGGAGAGCCAAGGTAGGGTGCTTTTTATCTCCAGTTTGGCCGGTTTATACGGACTTCCCGGCTACAGTTTGTACTCACTCACCAAAATGGCTTTGCGGGCAGTCCGACAAAGTCTGCAAGCTGAATTGGCTAAATCTGGCGTTTACGTAGGTATTGCGTATGTAGGATTTACCGAAAATGAAACCGACAAAAGAACATTAAATGCAAAAGGGGAAGGTGAAGCAGTGCCGCCGCGCTCGGCGAGAATCACTTTTAGTCGCGAACAAACTGCCCGCCTCTTATTAAATCAAATAGCCCAGAAAAAAGCAGTACAAATTCAAGGAAAAATGGGCAAAGCCACCTATTTCTTAGCTCAATATTTTCCTGG
>JBDNIH010000155.1:0-13334 GCA_041688385.1 Bacteroidia bacterium | reverse complement strand
TGTACCTGAAATCCATTAAAAAGATTGATACTGGCGCGTAAGCCATAATTAATACCCGAATTCTGGTTGCTGGCCAAAAAGCCAGCTTCGGAGTTGCTGCGGTTCCAGTGGTAGTCACCCAATAAATCAACCCTGGGCAACATGGCCGATTGTACTTCTTTTAATTCTAGTTTGGCTATGCGTCGATTGCTTTCTGCAATAAGTAATGCTGGATTTTGTTTAAGCGCATCATTACGTAATTGCTCTATTTGTAAGGTAGTGCCCGCTTGCAGACTATCCGTGGGCGAAAGCGCTGTACTGGCAGGTCGACCGAGCAGTTCGTTTAAATTAATCCGGGCTTCTTCTGAAAGCTGGTTTTGCGTTAAACGAGCCGACTTATCTGCATTCAGATCCACTTTGGCGTTTAAAACTTCGAGTTTACTGCCACTACCGAGGCGAAAACGTTGTTCGGCCAAGGCCAGTCGTTCTTCAGAGATAGCTACGTTTTTATCAGCAACCAAAAGTTGTTGTTTGGCTTGCACCAATTGTGCATAGGACTGGATGATGGTGGCTATAGTAGCTTCAATCCTTACTTTGGCATCTGCCTCTCCCAGTTTTTTCAGCTCACCTAATTTTTCATAGGTGGTGAACATCTTCAACCCATCAAAGATGGTCCAAGTTAAACCCACTGCAGCTGTAGTATTGTCTGATTTGGCGTTGTCACGCTGGAGCCGCTGGCCACTCAAAAACTCCTGACGCGTATCGTTATTGGCGTTGTTTTGATCGAATTGGGCTGTAACCGCTGGCATAAAACCAGCGTTGCCAAGACTATGATTGTTGTCGGCAATCATACGGTCGTTTTGCGCGATGCGGATAGAGTAGTTTTTTTCGAGACCGATACGAACAGCATCTGACAAGCTTAATTCCGCTTGTGCGTGAACCACCACCATTTGTCCGAAAAAAAGAAGGAATAGACTAAGCTTTTTCATCTTCTTCGATTTTCGTGGCTGAATGCATTGAAAAATAAGAATAGATAGCTGGAATCAGGTATAAACTCAAAAAAGTAGCGAAAAACATACCGCCAACAACGGCTATCCCCATGGGTATCCGACTTTCTGACCCTTCTCCCAAAGCCAAAGCAATGGGAAGAATGCCAAGTATCGTTGATAGGGAAGTCATAAGAATGGGTCGGAAACGAGAAGCTGCAGCGTCGCTGATGGCTTCAAGTTTATCCATGCCGCTTTCTTTGCGCTGATTGGCAAATTCCACGATGAGAATACCATTTTTGGTTACCAATCCTACTAGCATTATTATACCAATTTGGCTAAAAATGTTTGATGTTTGATCGAACAACCACAAGGAAATCACCGCTCCTGCAAAGGCCAGAGGAACCGTAAACATAATGATGAACGGATCTCGGAAACTTTCAAATTGCGCAGCCAATACCAAGTAAATCAAGATAAGTGCTAAACCAAACGCAAACTGTAGGCTTGAAGAACTATCCCGAAACTCCTTGGAGGCACCTTCGAGTGAAGTGCGGAATTCGTCGGGTAAAACTTCAGCAGCTACTTCATCCATCGCATCGATACCCTGGCCTATCGTTTTGCCAGGCACCAAATTGGCCGAAACTGTCGCCGAAACATATCGGTTAAAGCGGAAACGTTGTAAAGGACTGGTCTCTTCACGCAAAGTGACGACGTTGTCAAGCTGAACGAGCTCAGCCCGATTGTTTTTGACATACATCGAACGCAAGTCCAAGGGGTCGTTGCGGTCGGGACGGTCGAGCTGCCCAATCACTTGGTACTGTTTTCCATTGAGAATAAAATAGCCGAAACGTTGTCCACTCAATGCAAACTGCAAGGTTTGAGCGATGTCCAACGCCGACACCCCCAGGTTTCTAGCCTTTTCCCGGTTGATTTCGAGTGATAATTCTGGTTTATTGAACTTCAAGTTTACATCAACGAAGGTGAATGTCGGATTTTGAGCGGCTTTTTCTAGGAAATTCGGCAAAACCTCTTTCAAACGTTCAAAATTAGGCGCTTGAATGACATATTGAACCGGCAAACCACCTGCGGTTCGCGCTCCAAAGGTTTGTTGCTGAGCAACGAATGAACGTGCTTCGGGCAAACGGTTGACAATTTTAGTCAGTTCATCTGCTAGCTCCACCTGGGTTTTATCTCTTTCCCCCGGCGGGGCCAATATAATACGGGTAAAACCACTATTCGTCGATGAACTCGCTCCAAATCCAGGGGAAGTCACAGTTATGATAGACTTTGCTTCGGCAACATTCTCTTTGAGGAAGTCGAACAACTCCATCATAAAAACATCCATGAACTCGAAGGTTGCCCCTTCCTGAGCTGTGGCAAATACCCGCACGTCGGAGCGGTCTTCGAGCGGTGCTAATTCCGAAGGCAGTTTTAGATAGAGCCAACCGCCAACTACTGAAATGATCAAAATGATTGGGAAAGCCAGCCACCTCACCCGCATGAAAGCAGCAAGACTGTTTCTATAAGCCGCGTTGAGCGCTTCGAACATCCGCTCAGACTTTTGATAGATTTTAGAGTGCCCCTTCGATTTACGGAGTATCCGCCCTGAGAGCATGGGCGTAAGGGTAAGTGCTACAAATGAGCTGATTATTACAGCTCCAGCAATGACGAGACCAAATTCGGTAAACAAACGACCTGTTATTCCTTGTAAAAAAATAATGGGTAAGAACACCGAAACCAGCGCAACTGTAGTCGCAACAACCGCAAAAAAGATCTCGTCCGAACCTTCTTTGGCAGCTTGTAATGGTGGCATGCCCCCTTCAATTTTGGTGTAGATGTTTTCAAGGACAACAATAGCGTCATCAACTACCAGACCAATGGCCAGAACTATGCCGAGCAAAGTCAGCACATTTATCGAAAAACCAGCCAAATACATCACAAAGAAGGTCCCGATTAAAGAAATCGGAATAACCAATACAGGTATGATTGTCGTACGCCAATTGCGCAGAAAAAGGAAGATGATAAGAACGACCAAGATGAAAGCCATATAAATGGTTTCCTGCACCTCCCGTATCGATTTGCGGATATATTCGGTAGTATCGAAACCCATTTCTGTCGTGACATCTTCCGGAAGGTTGAGTTTAATTTCAGCTAACCTGGTGTAGAAGGCATCGGCAATTTCAATGAAATTTGAGCCCGGCTGCGGAATTATGACAACGCCCACCATTGGGACGCCATCCCGACGCAGCAGTGTTCGCAAGTTTTCCGCTTCCAAGGCAGCACGACCAATGTCTTTAAGCCGGACAACTTGGTGGCGGTCTTCAAGAATGATCAGATCATTAAAATCATCAATGGTCGTGAGTCGACCAAGGGTACGCACTGTCAGTTCAATCGACTGCCCTTCGATAGCCCCAGAAGGCAACTCGACATTTTCGTTTGTTAAGGCAGTGCGTACATCAACGGCTGTTAAGCCGTAGGCAGCCATTTTAGCTGGGTCGAGCCACAACCGCATGGCGTACTTTTTTTGTCCCCAGATTTGTACCGAACTCACCCCAGCGATTGTTTGCAAACGCTCTTTGAACACTTTTTCAGCGATATCACTCAAATCGAGTAAAGAGCGGTTGATACTTTTGATATTCAGGAATAATATTGGATTAGCATCTGCATCGGCTTTGGCTACGGTAGGCGGATCTATATCAGGCGGTAAATTACTTATGGCCCGGGCAACACGATCACGTACATCATTGGCGGCAGCTTCAATGTCTACCTGTAGGCTAAATTCTACTGTTATGGTGCTTCTGCCATCGCGACTAACAGAAGTTAGGGAATTGATGCCTGCAATACCGTTTAATGACTCTTCTAGTGGCTCCGTGACTTGTGTTTCGATGATATCAGCATTGGCACCAATATAATTTGTGCTCACCGTAATGATGGGCGGATCAACACTGGGATATTCTCGAACACCTAAAAAGGTGAAGGAAATAAAGCCAAGTAGCAGAATAACCAGCGAAAAAACGATGGTCAGTACCGGTCGTTGTATAGAAATAGAGGATAAACTCATGCTTATTCGAATTCCAGTACATTCACCAGTTGACCCGGTCGTACTTTTAAAATACCTGCTGTAATGAGTGTGTCGCCTGCTTGCAAACCGCTGCTCACCCGTATCCGGTTGGCCGTTCTTTCTTTAGTTTCGATATAAGTAGGTGTTACCAAACCGTTTTTAATCAGAAAAACCTTTTTAGCTTTCAATTCGGGAACTACAGACCTCGTAGGTATCAAAAGCGCATCTTCCAACTGGCGCAAACGGAGTTCCACGCGAGCAAATGCACCTGGTACCAAAGTCGAATGGCCGCCTTCAAGTCGGGCGCGGAGCTTAAGTGTGCGGCTGTTCGCCTCAATACTTGGTGAAACCGCGATTACTTTGGCTTTAAAAGTATCGCTTTGATTCTCGACAGTGAGCAATATCAAGGTGCCCTGACTAACCATACTCGCATAGCGCTCAGGTACTGCGAAATCGACTAACATCGGCTCTGCATTTACTAGCTGGGCAATATTAGCGTTTTGATTGACAAAAGCCCCCAGGCTCACATAACGGAGACCAACGCGGCCACTGAAGGGAGCACGTATTTCAGTTTTTCCGATTTGGGCATTAACTAAATCCATATCGGCTGTTACACCTTGCTTTTCAGTCTCAAAAAGTTCGTACTCCTCTTGACTAATCGCACCTTTATCGAGTAAAGCTTTTTGGCGGGTATCGCGGCTCTGGAATTCTTTAAGTCGGGTTTTAAGTTTACTCAGTTGGGCTTGCAGGTCGGCATCATTTAGTTTCAGTAACAATTGTCCTTTGTTCACCTGCTCTCCTTCTTGTAAGTTAAGCTGGACAATTTTACCAGCTGTTTCCGTGGTGAGAGCTACTTCTTGGTTAGCAACCAAAGTACCGGTGGCAAAAACCAGCACATCAAAATTACTGGCTTGCACTATTTCTACCTTCACCGTACTTGGCGGAGGCCCAGCTGGCACTGCCGCGTTCCCTGCTTCGGTCGTTGTATTTGTCTTAAAAAAGGACGACCAAATGAAATAAACGAGCACCCCAGCTAGGACCAAATAAGCTAGCCGGGCGATATTCTTTTTCTGCATTTTTTAGGAATTATAAGCCTTGCTTCCACGGAGCATACTGCTAATTTTAAGTTGAATGACGCCTAAAGCTGCTTCTTTAACAATTCGTTTCGACATTTTACTTTGACCAAGTGTACGATCTGTAAAAATGATTGGTACTTCTACCAGTTTAAAGCCATATTTCCAAGCTTTGTACTTCATTTCGATCTGGAAGGCGTAACCAACAAATTTGATGCGCCCAAAATGTATGGTCTCTAACACCTTGCGGCGGTAACATTTAAATCCAGCAGTAGCGTCGCTGATTGGCATACCCGTAATGAATTTGACATATTTTGAGGCGAAATAGGATAAAATAACCCTTCCCATGGGCCAATTGACCACATTTACACCAGTCACATAACGTGAACCGATGGCAAGATCCGCTCCTCCTGCTGCACAAGCCGTCCGCAAGCGTATCAAGTCGTCGGGGTTGTGAGAGAAGTCGGCATCCATTTCGAAAATATATTCATAGGGCCTTTCAAGTGTCCATTTGAAACCAGCAATATAAGCCGTTCCTAAACCTTGTTTACCTTCACGCGCCAACAAATGCAAACGATCGGGGAATTCAGTCATCAATTGTTTCACAATAAGCTGAGTGCCATCGGGTGAATTATCGTCTACTATCAGCAACTCAAAGGGGTAAGTCAATGAAAAAACCTTACGAATGATAGCTTCGATATTTTCCTTTTCGTTGTAAGTAGGAATGATGACGAGTGAGTCTTGCAAAACGGGTTTCATTTAGATGCTCGAAATTACAATAAGTATGGGAATGTTCACCGTTTAGGCGACCTACCAAAAAGGATTTGAACGAGTTAGGAATTCATTTTTCTCCATCCTAGTTCCAATATTTAATGTAAAAACTTTAAAAGCTACCCTTTCTTAACAAAACTGTTCACCGATACGACCGAATAGTCATTCTGACTTGTATTTTTGATGTCTATGCGCGATCACGCACTCGACGGCTCAGACGAAAACTTCAACGACCAGGAAAAAGACCTGGAACGTTATTTACGACCCAAAACTTTTGATGATTTTACTGGTCAGCAAAAGATATTAGACAATTTACTGGTGTTTACCAAAGCAGCCAAGCAGCGCAGTGAACCCCTCGACCATGTGCTATTGCACGGCCCTCCGGGCCTAGGCAAAACTACGCTAGCTCACATCATTGCCAACGAGATGGGTACTGGCATCAAAATAACGAGTGGACCGGTTTTGGAAAAACCCGGTGATTTAGCTGGATTGCTTACGAATTTGGATGATGGCGACGTATTATTTATCGATGAGATTCACCGCTTGAGTGCTGTTGTGGAGGAATACCTCTACTCGGCCATGGAAGACTACAAAATCGACATCATGATCGACAGTGGACCGAATGCACGTTCCGTGCAGATCGTAGTGAGTCCTTTCACGCTCATTGGCGCTACTACCCGATCTGGTTTACTCACTGCACCTTTACGATCTCGTTTTGGCATTAACGCCCGACTTGAATATTACGACGCTAAATTATTGACGGATATCGTGATGCGTTCTGCTTCTATTTTAAATGTGCCGATTGAAGATGCAGGTGCTTACGAAATTGCTCGAAGAAGTCGGGGTACACCTCGCATTGCCAATGCACTTTTACGTCGGACCCGCGATTTTGCCCAAGTCAAAGGCAGCGGAACCATCGATCTGTACATTGCTAAAATAGCATTGGAGGCTTTAAATGTTGATTTACATGGATTAGATGAGATGGACAATCGTATTTTAACGACCATCATCGACAAATTTAAAGGCGGGCCAGTTGGTCTAACGACTATAGCTACTGCTGTTGGCGAAGATGCCGGAACCATTGAAGAGGTTTACGAACCATTTCTAATTCAAGAGGGATTTCTGAAGCGTACGCCGCGTGGCCGTGAAGTAACAGAGGCTGCGTACAAACACCTACACAAAAAAATGCCCGGAAATATGGGTACGCTCTTCGAATAAGCTTATTGTCCGATGACGTCTTGCATGGTATAAATACCTTGCCTTCCTTTTATCCATTCGGCAGCTACCACAGCGCCTAAGGCAAAACCTTTGCGGTTGTATGCAGTGTGGGTAAGACGAATTTCATCTACTTCGCTCGTGTAAAATACATCGTGTGTGCCAGGAACTTCGTTTTTTCGATGCGCTAGTATTGGCAATTCATCAACTGTTGGCGTCAAACTCCATCCTTTTTTATCTTCCAAACCACTCAACATCCGTTCTGCAAGGGTTATCGCCGTACCACTAGGCGAATCCATTTTGTGAATATGGTGGGTTTCTTCTATTCGTGCTGTATAAGCCTTTTGGGCATGCATCAATTTAGCCAGCCAAGCATTCACTGCAAAAAACAACTGCACGCCAATGCTGAAATTGGTAGCAGCCAATAATGCCCCTCCCTTTGATTTTACTTCCTTCGTAATTTCGTCATATTCGGCATACCAGCCCGTTGTACCCACGACTATGGGCAATTGTATAGCTGCGCAAAGTTTGATATTGTAAGGTGCCGCTTCTGGCTGTGAAAATTCAATAGCTACATCCGCTTGACGGAGTGCGGCTGGGGTTAACTCTTCCAAATTATCCTGGCCAATTCGCAATACTACCTCATGTCCTCTTTTTTGGGCAACAGCCTCGATTTCGCGGCCCATTTTACCATATCCAAGCAAAGCAATTTTCATAGTTTCCATTTTAGGCTCACATAAGTGGTTTCTAGTCGACCAGTGTAGCGATTAAACCCTCCTGTTGGCGGCAAAAATTGCATGCTGAGTTTGTCGCTGACATCAAAATAGAACAAATGGGCGTCTACCGCGGCATCAACAATGTTTAGCACATAAACTACCCCAGTTAGTATCCAAAAATAATCGCGATCGCGGCGGAACTCGTCCCTGCGTTGTTGCAGCGTAAAATCATTTTCCAAACCTACATATTCATCCAGAGTGGCTGGGTCGCCATCGGTGCGAATGCGGTAGGCATTGCGATAACCTTTGTAAATGTTGTTGTTTGCCATGGCTGCATACACCGTATATGCACCTAACCCGTAAACCAAGGGAATTTTCCAGTATTTGCGGTTGTAGGCCTGGCCCAGACCAGGCAACATGGTCGAATACAAACTCGCCTTTCGTGGCGAATGTCTTACCTCCGCCGAAATAGTGTCGCTGCTTTCGATAGCTATTTGTAAATAGGAACTCGTATCGGGCACCGAAATTTGGGTGGTGCTATCGATTTCTTGTGACTTAACCTCTACTACAAGTAAACACAACAACAAGCTATATAGTAGTATTTTAAACAATTATTCGAGCAGGTCAAGTAAACGATTCAAATCATCAGTTGAGCCGAATGGAAGTACAATTTCGCCTTTGCCCTTATCGTCGACTTTAATCTGCACCTTAGCTTCAAAGCGTTTACGTAATTGCTCTTGCACACCTTTATACGCCACAGGTGTCTCGTCTTTAGCTGTTTTAGCTTTGGGCATTTTTCCCGCTTCCTGCTGCAAGGTGCGCACCAACTCCTCTATTTTACGAACGCTCAGTCCTTCACTAACGGCCTTTCGATAGATATAAAGTTGCTGCTCAATTTTATCGACATTCACCAAAGCACGTGCGTGTCCCATGCCGATTTTAGCGTCGCGTATGCCCACTTGTATTTCGGGTGGTAATTTGAGCAAACGAAGGTAGTTGGTTACTGTAGACCGGTCTTTCCCTACTCTTTCCCCTACTTCTTCCTGTTTTATTTGCACTTCATCAATCAAACGTTTGAAGCTGATTGCCACTTCCATGGCGTTCAGGTCTTGCCGTTGAATATTCTCGATGAGGGCCATTTCTAGCATGCCTTGTTGATCGGCCTCGAGCACATAGGCTGGCACATCTTTCAAGTTTACCAGTTTGGCGGCGCGCAAACGTCTTTCGCCAGTAACCAATTGGTATTGACCGCTCGTGAGTTTCCGAACCGTAAGTGGCTGAATAATACCATGTAACCGAATGGACTCGGCCAATTCGTTCAGTGAATTTTCCTCAAAGTGGGTGCGGGGTTGGTAGGGATTGGCTTCAATTTGTCCGACTGGAATTTTCCAATTGGTTACAGCAGGTGAAAACCCTTCTGCAATGGCGTCATCGCCAGCCAGCAAGGCGCCAAGACCTCTGCCGAGTGCGTTTCTTTTCGCGTTCATCTCCTCAATTCAGTTCTATGTTCCGCTCTTCCGAAGGTATGCGGGTAAGGTTATTTTTTTGTAAAATTTCGCGGGCCAGGTTCAGATAATTCGTAGCTCCTTTGCTGCCGGCATCGTGCATTATGGCAGCCATACCAAAACTTGGGGCTTCGCTGAGTTTAGTATTTCGGTGTATAATGGTATCGAAAACAAGCTCGGAAAGATTACTACGCACATCTTCTACTACCTGATTGGCGAGGCGTAAACGGCCGTCGTACATAGTGAGCAGTATGCCCTCTATTTGCAGTTCTGGGTTAAAGCGGGCCTGCACAATTTTGATAGTATTGATGAGTTTGCCTAGCCCCTCGAGTGCAAAATATTCGCATTGTACAGGTACAATAACCGAATTAGATGCCGTAAGAGCATTAACGGTGATTAATCCAAGTGATGGACTGCAATCGACGATGATAAAATCATATTGCTCGCGTATTTCACGGAGAATCCCCTTCATAATTTTTTCGCGATTCGGGCGATTGATTACCTCCAGCTCGGCACCTACAAGATCAATATTTGATGGCAATAGATCGAGGTAGGGTACATCGGTTTTAAGAATATTGTGGGCAACAGGAACATCGTTGACCATACATTCGTAGAGGCCGGTGCGTATGTTTTTAGGATCGAAACCAATGCCAGAGGTTGCGTTTGCTTGCGGATCTGCGTCGATAAGCAAGGTTTTAAATTCTAATACCGCCAGACTGGACGCCAGATTTATAGCAGTAGTAGTTTTGCCTACGCCGCCTTTCTGATTTGCTACTGCAATGACTTTCCCCATATTGTGCCTAATCAACAAGCTTAATTGCGCGATATTCTTATTTTTAACCCAGAAATCGAGCCTCTAAGATAGCACAAAGCCCAGGGATGCGAAAGCTGCACTACTTCATTTTATCCACTTTCGTGCTGCTCAGCGGCTGCGACGACCCTACGCAAATAGAAAATCGTGCGGTTTTCCGCTACAATCAGGAATCTGATATCAGCTCCCTTGACCCAGCTTTTGCCCGGGATCAGGCCAATATCTGGGCTGTGAACCAGATTTTTAACGGATTGGTACAACTTAATGACCAGCTCATACCCGAGCCTGCTATTGCTAAAAGCTGGGAGATTTTGGACGAAGGCACCCGCTATCGGTTTGTGCTACGAAACGATGTGTATTTTCACGAAACTACACTTTTTGGTGCAAGCAAAACGAGGGTTGTTACTGCTGCTGATTTTGTATTTACCTTCGAAAGATTGATCAATCCTGCTATTGCATCACCTGGAGCTTGGATTTTTAATGATAAGGTAGTAGCTCAACAAGCCTTTGTTGCCATCAACGATACCACCTTCGAAATCACGCTAAAAGCTCCTTTTCCGCCTTTTTTGGGCTTATTGAGCATGCAATATTGTAGCGTCGTGCCACGAGAGGTGGTTACCTATTACGGCAACGACTTCCGTGCCAACCCTATCGGTACAGGCCCTTTCCGCTTTGCCTTTTGGGAGCAGCAGGAAGCATTAGTTTTGCACAGGAACCCAAACTATTTTGAACAAGAATATGGAGCGGCTTTACCCTATCTCGACGCTATCCAGGTTAGTTTCCTGCCTGACAAACAAGCTGCCTTTTTGGCCTTTATGCAAGGTAAACTCGACTATATCTCGGGTATCGACCCGGCTTTTAAAGATGAAATACTTACCCGTCAAGGCGAATTAAAACCAGCTTATCAGGACAAAATAAAACTGCAAAAGGCGCCCTATTTGAATACCGAATACTTGGGGATACTTATGGAGAATAAGTCGGTGAACAAGAACAGTCCGTTATTACAGCAGAAAATCCGCCAAGCCATCAATTACGGCTTCGACAGAGAAAAGATGATGCGTTATCTCCGCAATGGCATAGGTATAGCAGGAACCGCAGGATTTATACCCCCCGGCCTCCCTGGTTTCGATTCCTCAGCATTGCAATTTTACAGCTATCAGCCTGAAAAAGCACGTCAATTGCTTAAGGAGGCAAATTACACTTCTTCATCCGCCTCCATTCGTTTGCTCACTACCCCCTCTTATTTGGATTTGTGCGTTTTTATTCAAAAGCAATTACAGGAAATAGGTTTAAAAGTAAGTATTGAAACTTCACCCGGTCCCACCCTTCGCCAGCTGATTAACAAATCGGAAGCACCCTTTTTCCGTGGCAGTTGGATAGCGGATTACCCAGATGCTGAAAATTATTTAGCGTTGTTTTACAGTAAAAACTTCACTCCTGCTGGCCCCAACTTTACCCATTATGCTAACCCGACTTTTGACCAGCTTTACGAAAAGGCCTTGTTAACTGTCGGCGACAAAAGTCGCATAGCGCTTTACATGCAAATGGACAGCATTTTACGCGAGGATGTGCCCATGGTGGTATTGTATTATGATCAGCTCTTGCGGCTCGTTCAGCCGAACATCAGTGGATTGACTACTAATCCTTTAAATCTGTTGCAACTAAAGCGGGTTAAAAAATCAGCAAAAGGAGCAAAATAAAGGCGCTCACCACCTGCAATGGCTATCTTTGCGGCCTTATGTTACTCTCAGAAACCGGCAGAACTTTACGACTGGCCTGGCCCATCATTTTAGGTCAGTTAAGTCAAATTGCACTTGGCGTCATCGACAGTGTGATGGTTGGTCCACTGGGAGCTGCCAATCTAGCTGCAGTTTCGGTGAGCATAGGCGTATTTTCAGTGCCTTTGGTCTTCGGATTAGGCATTTCTTTTGCCATCTCCCCGCTCACCGCCATTGCCAAAGGTCGACATGACGCGCAACAGATTGGTGACATTTTTCGCAGTGGCTTTTGGACATTGTTCAGCATTGGATTGGCCTTATTGATTCTCATGATTTTTGTGAGCGAGGGCGTGCACCTACTCAAACAAGAGGCTGATGTAACCGCCCTTTCCATTCCTTACTTACGTATACTCGGTTACAGTATGTTGCCTATTTTAGTATTTCAGCACTTCAAACAGTTTAGCGAAGGACTCGAAATCATGTGGCCACCGTTATTGATTGGTTTGCTTATGATTCCCCTCAATACTTTTGGCAATTGGCTGTTAATTTATGGCAACTGGGGCTTCCCTGCGTTGGGACTTGAAGGTGCAGGTTGGGCTACGACCATTAGTCGCGTCTTGGCTGCTTTGGCTATGATGGGATTCATTTTCTTCAATCGCCGTTTTGCTATTTTTGAACCTTTCAAACTCAGTTGGAGACGTGTCCATAAGGCTACGGTCGTTCGCATCCTTAAACTTGGTGTTCCTGGCGGGTTTCAATATATTTTTGAAACTTCAGCCTTTGCATTTTCAGCGGTACTCATTGGTTGGCTAGGCGCAAATGCGCTTGCTGCTCATCAGATTGCGATTAATTTGGCCTCCATTTCGTTTATGGTAGCCATTGGTTTATCCTCGGCCAGCGCCATTCGCGTGGGGCATGCCTCTGGTAAAAAGGATTATGTTTTAGCCAAACGTATCGGGGAAAGCAGCTTATTGCTATCGGCCTCTTTTATGGCCATTTGCGGACTCGCTTTTGTTGTGGGGCGATACTATTTCCCCGGTCTTTACATCAGCAACCAGGAAGTAATCCGTGTCGCCGCTCAACTTCTAATAATTGCCGCTATTTTTCAAATAGCCGATGGTATCCAGGCTGTGGCTGTAGGACTTTGTCGTGGTTTGGAAGATGTAAAAAAACCGACGTTTTTTGTATTGATTGCCTATTGGGTAATAGCCTTGCCTATGGGCGCACTATTTGCATTTACGTTCAACTGGGGCGTGGTAGGTATCTGGGCTGGGCTGGCTGTCGGCCTGTTTATTTCAGCAGTATTGCTTACCTACCGCTTTTTTAAGCAGATAGATCGGCATATTAGCCAAGTACAGCAGGTATGAGAAGTAATATTCACTTCGAAAAAGTGGCTGAATCCGCCCTATTCTGAAAAAGTAGCTTCCAACTTCTCCAAAAAAAAACGGCCGACAATAGGTCGGCCGTTTTACTTTCAGCTTGGTGCCCAGGACTGGATT
>JBDNIH010000154.1:0-15450 GCA_041688385.1 Bacteroidia bacterium | reverse complement strand
TCTAAAATTCATTAGCACATCAGCACATTCCCAAAGTTGAGCTCTGCGAAACGCCACATCAGCACATTAACCTCCCTCAATTTACAGCGCGAGTATCACCTCCTAACCAAAGTCAAATTATAGAAAGACAAGCTTAGTCCTTCATCCAAAGCTCTGGCTTTTCTCGCCAGCTGCTTAGTTTTTCGATATCTGATTCGAGAATGTAGTTTTCTTCTTTGGCCACCTGTAGGAGGGCGCTGTAATTACTCAGACTAAACAGTGGTATTTTCGCTTCCTTAAACGCCTTATTGGCTTTCGGGAATTCGTAGGTGAAGGTGGAGAGCACCGCTTTAACTTGCATACCTGCGGCTTGTATGGCTTCAACGGCTTTCAGGCTGCTGCCGCCGGTCGAGATAAGATCTTCAATTACCACCACAGTGGCATCGGGGCGAATAATGCCTTCAATTTGGTTGCCCATGCCGTGTTCTTTGGCACCGGTACGCACATAAATTAGGGGTAAACCCATTTCTTCGGCTACCAAAGCGGCTTGGGGTATGCCTGCTGTGGCTACACCTGCGATAATATCTACCTCGCCCAATTGCTGGCGAATGGTCTCCGACAACATCTGGCGGATGTACGTCCGGATTTTAGGATAGGAAAGCGTAATACGGTTGTCGCAATAAATGGGGGAATTCCAACCCGATGCCCATTTGAATGGCGCTTCGGGGGACAGTTTTACAGCTTTAATTTCCAGCAAAAGTTTTGCAACTTGCAGGGAGGTCTCATCAGTCTTCTTCACAGCACAAATGTACCAAATCTTCATTAACGAAAAGCCGCTTCACATACTCCGACATAAAAAAACGGAGGCGCGTAAAGGACATGTAGTTTTACATGAGCCTCAGCTAAAAGCATTGTTATTATGGACGAAAAGATTGGAAGAGGATGATAGTCTGGCAGTTGTTTACGCCGTTTGCCATGACCCGAAGGCGTGCTTCAAATTGTTTGCAGCAGCACACATAAATATCGATGCTGCTGGTGGGATAGTGGTACAAGAAGATAAGCTATTGTTTATCAAGCGTTTTGGTAAATGGGACTTGCCCAAAGGTAAGCTCGAAAAAGGGGAGTCGACCGAAATGGCTGCCTTGCGTGAAGTGGAGGAGGAGTGTGGGGTTAACCAACTACAACTGAATAAATTCATAGCCACCACCTACCATACCTATGCTTTTCAAGGCAAGAGGGCACTTAAAAATAGTCATTGGTACGAAATGCAAACTCAATTTAACGGCCTATTATTACCTCAAACCGAAGAAGGTATCACCGAAGTGTGCTGGATAAGTCGGCACGACTTGGAAGCAGTTTTTGAGAATACCTATGCATCCATTGCCGTTTTGCTCAATACTTATCTTACAACTGATTAAGTTGTTGCTGAATTTTTTTGGTGATACGCACCTCTACAGGTACAAATAACGATACATCCCCATCGTTGCGGATGACATCGCGAATAATGGTAGACGAAATAGGTGATAAAGCGGGCTCCGTAAAAAATAGAACGGTATCGATGCCATGCATGGCTTTGTTAAACTGAGCGATACTTTTTTCGTATTCGAAGTCAGGGGCATTACGTAAACCACGCACGATATAATTGGCTCCTATTGATTTACTGAAACGAACCGTGAGGCCTTCATAAACTTCTACTTTGATTTTTGCGTCGTTGCGAAATACCTTTTCTATCCAACTTTTACGCTGTTCCAGTTCAAATAAATAGGTTTTTGCACTATTCTGACCAATTCCGATCACTACTTCATCGAATATGGGCATGGCCCTGCGAATAATATCAACATGCCCGTTGGTAATAGGGTCGAAGGAGCCAGGGAAAAGGGCGATACGTTTCATGGGAGAGTTTCGGTTGCGGTAAAAATACTAAAAACCGACTGACCATAATTTCTGGCTTCCAAAAAGCTAGGGTCCGACTCGAATTTCTGCTGAAAAGGATGCTCAAGTATAAAAAGGCCATCAACTTTAAGCATTTTTTTTTCGCGTACAAGCGATGGCAGAGACTTTAGTCGGTCGAGCTGATAGGGTGGGTCGGCGAAGATGAGATCGTATGGTGTTGTGTTTTGTTGCAGCCAGCCGAATACATCCGCCTGATGAATCTGGATACTTTCGATGCCTAATAGCTCGCTCGTTTCTTTGATAAATCGGCAGCAGCCAGCGTTTTGATCTATGGCGAGGATACTTTCACAACCCCGCGAGGCAAATTCGTAGCTGATATTTCCTGTGCCAGCGAATAAATCAAGCACGTTGAGGTCTTCAAAGTTAAAACGGTGTTGTAAGTAGCTGAAAAGGGCCTCCTTGGCACGATCGGTGGTAGGCCGAACGGGTAATTTGGCGGGTGCTTGAATGTTACGGCCTTTGTATATGCCGCTTATGATACGCATAACAGGGCGAAAGCTGTGGCAACAGCTCCTTTATCGCGTTTAGCCAGCTCAAAACCGGCAGATAACTCGTCGCCAGGACTCAGCGTGGTGCAGCTGCTGAACTGGCTGGCAAGTAACTTCAGCAAACCACTCTGGTCTTCCCCAGATTCGAGCAATACCAGTCCGGCCTGCTCGAGGCTCAGTTGCTTCCGAGTGTTCAGGCAGTGGTACAAAATATCTTCTGGAGTTTCTATATACAAACAGTTGAGGAGCTGTAGTTTTTGCTTCTTATATGCCCAAATTAACAGTTCTGGGCCGTTCTGTTGTACAAAAATAGTTTCAGCCGAAGTTGATTTCCCATACAAATATTCGGTCAGTACACCTGGTAGTGAGCGTATGCTTGCACTGGGGAAACGCAGCCGAACGGCACCGAGAAGCCCATAGGCGAGGCCATAGATTAGTTCTGCTTCGGTATGTTTGAGGCTGTCGCGGTTGAGTTGTTCGTCGAGTGAGCGCTTGTGTACACTTTCGTAATAATCGGTACCCGTTCCATCTTGATAAACGGCTGCTGGCACCAAGGTAAAACGACTGCTCGCCAAAGCTACCACTACACGACTGTACGTTTTCCCAGGCAATGCTTCTTCTTGTAACAACCACAATAACCGGTCGTTGGGATGTAAGTTGAGCTGCGCTTCGGGCCAAACACCGGCTTGTGCAGCCAGTATATTTTTGCTGGCGCTTTCACCAACACAAAAACAATAGCCATCGTTTTTTAGGACGATGGCCAGGGTTTTATCGGCTGTGGCTGCCGGATCGAAGCCGGGAGCTGTAAGTCGTATGTTTTTCAATTTATTCCCAGTTACCAGAGAAATTGGCGTCGGTCATAGAGCCTATCTTCAACACTTTGCGTTTATCGAAAGGTTTGCTGTCGACGACTTCGAAAACATTGATGTCTACATTTCCTTTACGCACTTTTCCGGCGCTAATGGTAAAACGCTCTGGTTCTGCGAAAGGAATGAGTGGGAGGGAATCTACATTAATACCTACAAAAAAAGTATCGATGATAGGCACATAAATAGTGTCGTATTTAATACCGGCTAGGATGTCTGTCGAGTCATCAGGGTTACCTTCTACCTTAATAAAGCGTAGGCGGTCGTTTTTAATGACGTCGAGTAACTCATCCCAATCGTCGGCAAACTGACCTTTAACGTCGCGGTAAGCCAACTGAGCCGTCCGGATATTTTTCAGTCGCTCGATTACTTTCGCATACCGTTTGGCTTTCTCCTTTTCGAAACGGATGGGTTCCGAAATCGTTTCTACCAGAAAGTAGGTTAAAACAACGATGACCACAAATAATGCGGCTTTGATAAGGTTCATCATTTTCATGAGCGCAGTATGATTATAGTAGTCGCAATAATAGCACATTTATCCCAAAAACAAGTGCCCACAGGCATTACCTTTGTGTTTTTAAAGTCAATTTTTCATGTCACAGCCTACCGATTTCGAAAGCCGCCGTGCCGATATCCTACAAAAGCTCGAAGACCAGCATTTTATGCATCATATCGGCTTCCGAATCACCGACATTCAGCCTGGTGAAATTACCGGTGAGATGGATTTGGTAGCCTTTACAAGACAACAATTGGGCTTCCTCCATGGCGGCGTAACAGCGACAGTGGCCGACATCGTGGCAGGTTTTGCTGCTTACAGCCTCACTCCACTTCATCAGCACGTAGTTACAGCCGATATCAATATCATGTATTACAAACCTGGCACGGGCAACCGACTACGTGCTGTCGGTTGCGTAAAAAAAGCCGGTTCAAAAATACATTTCTGCGAAAGCGAAGTGTGGGTGGAGCAGGAGGGAGATTGGCAAATAGTGGCGCGGTCTACTTCTACCATGGCAGTGATTGGATAGTCGGTAATTTTAAGTAAACTGCAATAGCGTTGATGGGCAGCATCGAAATCACGGTTTTTCCTCCTCAGTTTGCGTATCGAGCCAAGGATGGTTGTTGTGAGTTTGTTAAACTAAGCTTGTCGACGACTTGAGTGGCGATGGCACGAAAGAAACATTTTGTCAGCGTTCTTCTCTATTGATAATAATTGAAGAATTATTTATACTAGCTTTCTAAACAATTAAAGTGCTCGCTGGTTCATAACTACTGACCAAAAGCTTTTCGAAAGTTGTGCATTTGGCTGCCTTAAAAAACTGTTATTTTTAATTTGTCGATTCTGTGAATTTTTTCTCCATTAAAGAGATTGAAGCATTAACAGGTATAAAGGCCCATACACTACGTATTTGGGAACAACGTTATACCATGGTTTCGCCTCGCCGAACGGAGACCAATATCCGTTTCTACGACGAAAAAGACCTGAAAAAGCTACTCAATGTGAGTTTGCTAAATCGCAATGGCTATAAAATTTCGGAAATCGCCGAAATGGACACCGAAGCGCTTTTAGCCCATGTGCTGAAGGTATCGGAAGAAAAAACCGACTACGAAAACCAGCTGCAGTCACTGACGCTTACCATGCTGGAATTGAATGTGGTGGCTTTTGAAAAAATTCTGTCGACAGCGATTTTGCAGTTGGGTCTCGAAAAGACGATGGTTCAGGTGGTTTTTCCTTTTTTCAGAGCCATTGGTATCATGTGGCAAACGGGTTCTATCAATCCAGCCCACGAACACTTTATTACCAATATCATTCGCCAAAAACTCATCGTAGCTATCGATGGTCAGACGAACGAAGCTGAGGCTTGGTCGGAAAAGTATGTGCTTTATTTGCCTGAAGGCGAGTTCCACGAAATTGGATTGTTATTTGCCCACTATGCAATTCGTGCAAGGGGTGGCAAAGTAATTTATATAGGCTCTAACGTGCCTTTTGGCGACTTGAGCATTGTGAATCACTCGTATTCACCCCATTACTTTTTTACTGTGATTACTTCGCCGCTCCTCAATGGTGAGTCTGCGGCAGAGTATTTGGGCAAAATGAGCGCTCAGTTCCCGAAAACTAAAATTTATGCTTCCGGTGGTTTTGTATTGGCCGACAGTAACCTCAAATTGCCAGAAAATGTGCGGCTCATTCGCGATTTTAATGAGATGTTGTCGTTGGTGAGTCAAGTGGCATGATGGCCGTCTTCTATTTTTTGGTTGGATTTATTGGCTTGGAGCTAATTTCGGCAGCTATCCACCGTTGGTTGATGCATGGCGCGCTGTGGTTTATTCATGCGTCGCATCATCGACCACGACGCGGGTTTTTTCAACGAAATGATGTTTTTACCTTGATTTTCGGAGGAGCTGGGGTTTATTGGTTAGTTCAGGGGGTCGAAAGTTTAAACCCAGGCTTTTGGGTTGGCCTAGGCATTTCGGTATACGGTATCGCCTATTTTTTGCTGCACGATATGTTGGTACACCGCCGGTTAAAAGGTTGGGTAAATACGCATATTCCCTATTTCAAAGCTTTACAACAAGCGCACCGTGCCCACCACAAATGGGTAGATAAAAAGCCTGGCGAGAGTTATGGATTGTTTTTGTTCCCGAAAAGTTTTTTCAAATAAACGCGGCTTAAAATAACTCTGCCAGCATACAACGTGCACTGCCACCACCTATTTGTTCGATGGTGGGGATGTCGAGGAAAACGGGTTGGAAAAAATGAAAAAAAACGGTTTGTTGTCTTAGTGTGAGGCTATTCCAGCCGGTGCGGCTGATAATTCCAAATTTTTCACCCTTTACGTTGGATACAAACAAAACGTTACCAGCAAATTGATCCATTTGGGCCCGGCTGATTTCGAGCACTATGCGGTCGGCAGCATTTAAGGCATGCAACAACGCTACTTTTTCATCGCCTTCGGAAACCACTTCAGGACAAAATATTGCGAGTTGTGGCGATAGGGCAAGGAGTACATTGGTGTGGTAAATGGGATGGCCGGCTTTGTCGAATGCATCAAAACACAAAAGTTTATATCCAAGTACGTTTGCCACCTCTTGAGCGAGTTTTTGGTGACTGCGCAGCGAACGATTCATAAAAATTTGTTGGTGGGCCGGATCGAGTACCAAACTGCCGGTTCCTTCAAGAAATTCGTGCTCTTCGGCAATGATTCTTAAATCGATGAGTGTTTCTGGGGGCTTTTTGCCCAATTCTTTAAGTTTATCGAACCAGTCGAGCCGCACTTCTGTGCGCCGGTTTTCTGTGGCCATCGGGTAAATAAGCAGTTGACCATCGGTATGTGTGCTGAACCAATTGTTTGGGAAAATGGCGTCGGGCTTGGGCGGCTGTGCGTTGTCGACGACGACCAGTACCTGAATGCCTACTAAGCGAAGCAGCGTAACCACCTCGTCAAATTCAATGAGGGCACGCCTTTGTGCTTCGGTGTTGCTAAGCGCTGAGATGTTTTGAAAGCCATTCGAAGCCGCTGTTTGTTGGTTAAACCCAAAAGTTGCTGGTCGGACGAGGAGTAAGGTGTTGGCGAGCATATTTGCAATTTAAGACAACGAACGGATAGAAAAGCTAGCTGTGGATATCTTGTTGGGTATTGTTATCACCGGCGAGCACGCGTACCTAGGTGGCTGAGTTAAAAATGGATTTTAGTTTTTAAGTTAATTTCTTGTGAGCATTGAAGCAATACTTAGGTTACTCAGCTTCCAGCGTAAATTATTTCTCGATTCAAGTAGCAGCTTAAGTTGCATCCCTTACTTTTGGATTTATGGCGCTACTCAACGACCCCAAACAAATCCGTGCTTGGTGCATGTACGATTGGGCCAATTCGGTCTATAACCTCTCTATCACCACCGCAATTTTTCCCATCTATTATAATGCCGTTACCCAATCGGCAGCCATAAAAAGGGGGGCGCTGCCAACAGATGACCATTTTTATATCAATATTTTTGGACGAGAAGTGGTGAACACCGCGGCATATAGCTATTCCTTGTCGATCGCTTATCTATTGGTTGCTATTGTAACACCGCTGCTGAGTGGTATGGCCGATTATGGAGGACTCAAAAAACGTATGCTTGGCATATTCGCCTTCATTGGCTCGGTTAGCTGTGCCTCGATGTACTTTTTAACCGATCAAAATGTGCATCTAGGCCTGATATTATTCATGATGGCTGCCTTTGGTTGGGCAGGAAGTGTGATTTACTACAACTCTTTTCTGCCCGAAATTGTAACCGAAGACCGCTACGACGAAGTCAGCGCAAGGGGATATGCTTATGGTTACAGCGGCAGTATTATTCTGCTCGTTGCACAACTTATCGTCATCATGTTTCCTGGTATACTATTCGATGTGGAAGGAAAAGCAACAACCTATCTATTAGAAGGCATGGAAGCGCCAGAAGCAATGGCAGCTGCCAAAAGTTATTATTCTGGCCTGACTACACGTTGGTCTTTTGTAACGGTGGGTATATGGTGGATTGGGTTTGCGCAGATTACCCTCTTTCGTTTGCCCAAAGAAACCGCAATGGGCAAGCTCAAAAGTAGCCTGCTCGCCAACGGTTTTCGTGAACTTAAAAAAGTATGGAACGAGCTCAAAGAGCTGCCAAAAATCCGGACCTATCTATGGGCTTTTTTCTGCACCAGTGCAGGTTTGCAAACGGTCATGTATTTGGCAACTCTTTTTGGCTCCGATGAACTCAAACTCAGTACCGACAAACTCATCGCTACAGTTTTGATTATTCAGTTCATTGGCATAGCGGGAGCATTTTTGTTTTCGGCCATTTCTAAACGAATCGGAAACATTTACACCTTGTTAATTGGCATAGTAATTTGGATGGGAATATGTGTTGCCGCCTATTTGGTTGACCATGAATATGAATTTTATGCGCTAGCTGCAGTAGTTGGCGTGGTGATGGGCGGCATGCAAGCCTTATTGCGAAGCACTTACGCCAAACTTATACCCGATGAAACGCCCAATCACGCGAGTTACTTTTCTTTCTATGATGTGACCGAAAAACTTGCCATCGTATTTGGTACTTTTGCATTTGGTTTTATCAACGAAATGACCGGTACCATGCGGAATTCGGCCTTGAGTCTGGCCATCTTTTTTGTGTTAGGTATTTTGTTGATGCGCCGTATCCCGAATTTTAAAATACACAAGGGCTAAGCATGCAAATCGACTTGTTCGTACCCTGTTTTGTAGACCAAGTCTACCCTGATACCGCATTTAACGCCATTAAAGTCCTTGAAAAACTGGGATGTGAGGTGTTTTACAACGAAAAGCAAACCTGTTGTGGTCAGCCGGCTTTCAATGCCGGTTTTTGGGATGAGGCCAAGGAGGTAGGTGAAAAATGTCTGCATGATTTTCCCAACAACCGCCCGGTAGTTGTTCTGTCCAGTTCTTGTGCGGGCATGGTCAAAAACTATTATCACGACCTCTTCCACAATTCCGCCGTTCATAACAACTGGAAGCAATTGCAGCGCAATACGTTCGAGTTTTCGGAGTTCGTTTTCAAATTTCTCGATATCAGCAAACTCCCCTCGGTTTTTGATCATAAGGTGACCTACCACGACGCCTGTTCGGCTTTGCGGGAATGTGGCATTTATGCCGAACCGCGCCAGCTGCTCAAAAAAGTGGCGGGTTTAGAGTTGGTAGAAATTAAAGACAATACCGTTTGTTGTGGTTTTGGCGGCACCTTCGCTGTAAAATATGAAGCTATTTCGGTAGGTATGGCTGAGCAGAAATGCCTACATGCCTTGAATACCGGCGCTGAAATTTTGGTTTCGGCCGATTTATCCTGTTTAATGCATTTAGAAGGGTACATTCAAAAAAATAAACTTCCGCTACGTACCATGCACATCGCCGATGTACTGGCGAGCGGATGGGAAGCCTAAGCTTATGGAAAAAGACCCTATTTATTTATCCGATCAACAGCTGTGGGCTTTTGTGAGTGAAGTTTTTTTGCGCATGGGCCACAGTCGTGAAGACGCGTATCTCGCTACGGATGTATTGCTAGAAGCAGATTTGCGCGGAATTGATTCACACGGCGTCGCTCGTTTATTAGGCTATGTACGTTTGTGGGAAGCCGGCCGTGTGAATAGCCGGCCAAATATCCGCCTTGTGCGTGAAGCTACCGCCGCTGGAACGGTCGACGGAGATGGAGGTTTAGGCCTAATCGTCGCCGCCCGCGCCATGGATATTGCCATCAAAAAGGCTGCTGCAACCGGCGTAGGGATGATTAGTATCTGCAATTCCAATCATTTTGGCATCGCTGCCTATCATGCACTCAAAGCAGTGCCTCACCATATGATAGGCATGTCCATGACCAATGCGAGTCCCTTGGTAGCCCCTACCAACAGCAAAGAAAAACTCCTCGGCACCAACCCCCATTGTTGGGTGTTCCCTACCCGTAAATATGATCCACTGGTTTTCGATATGGCTTCGTCGGCCGCAGCGAATGGTAAACTGGAAATCGCCGAAAGGAAAGGTAAGCCTATACCCGAAGGTTGGGCCATTGATAAGGATGGTAAGCCAAGCACCGATCCAAGCATATTGCGTCAGGGAGGCGCTTTGTTACCGCTAGGTAGTGATGCAGACCATGGTAGTCACAAAGGTTACGGCATGGGAGCCATTGCCGACTTGTTAAGCGGTGTTTTGTCGGGTGCTAATTTCGGCCCTTGGGTACCCCCGTTTGTGAGTTTTTTACAACCACCATCCGACCCAGTGGGCAAAGGTATCGGTCACTTTGTGGGTGCACTTCGCATCGATGCCTTCCGTGAACTCGACGAATATTATGACGCTATTGACACCTGGACCAAAAGGTTTAAAGGTGCTGTGCCCAGCGATCCCAATCAACCGGTTTTGGTTCATGGCGAGCCAGAAATGAAACATTACCGCGACCGCAAAAAAAATGGCATACGCATCAACGACAAGGTGTATGCGGACATGCAAGTCATTTCCGACAAATTCAAAATTGACATCGAAGGCTAAAGCTGCTTTTGATCCATACCATTGAATTTATTCCACTATTTTTGGGGCGCTTGCCCAACCAAATCAAGTCCAAATTGTAATTTAATAAAAGCTATATCTCATGTTCGACCTCTTTGGTATGATGGACAAAATCAACAAGCTGAAAGATGCTGTTGCTGATGTCAAAACAAAATGTGATCGCCTCACTGTTACTGCCAGCGGCGACAATGAGGCAGTTGTAGTGACCTCTACCGTCAATAAGCATATTCAGTCGATCACGCTAAACGCTGATTTGCTGAAACCTGAAAATAAGGTTATGCTTGAAGAGGCACTTTTAGTAACGGTAAACAACGCCCTGCGAGAGGCCCACCGCACCTACAAAGAAGAGTTTAAAAAAGGAACGGACGGTCTGATTCCGAACATCCCCGGACTCGATCTTTCTAAATTTATGGGTTGATGAATACACCACTGCATCCTTTTTTTACGCACTTTCCTATCGCATTACTCATCGTTGGCTTGTTATTCGAAATCATCGGTTTGTTGCGTAAACAAGCTTTTTTCGGGGAGATGTCGTTTTGGATGTTGCTTGGTGGTGCTGCCGGCGCGGCGATGGCAGTAATAACCGGTGGTTGGGAAGAAGATAAACTCCGTATGTCGGACGCCCTGCATGAAGCCGTTGAGCAGCACGAAACCATTGGTTTTTTGTTCGCTTGGCTCGTTGCCGCCCTGTTTGTGTGGAAACTTTTGCGCAAAGCCCACATGAAAGCCAACGAAACGCGCGTCTTTATCGGTGCCTATGCCGTTACTGTCATACTTATGTTGTATGGTGGCTGGTTGGGCGGTAAACTGGTATACGACTACGGCGCAGGTGTTAAAGGCGTTACAATTTTAGAAACCGAAAAACGTTCTGACTCGGTTCAGAGCCCAACAAGTGAACAACCTTAGTATGAATTGGAAATTCTGGCAGAAAAAAAAGAAGGCCGCCAAGCCGAAGACCAAACTCCGTGAATGGACCGAGGCCATCCTTTTTGCCGTAATTGCGGCCACCCTCATCCGCACTTTTATGATAGAGGCGTATACCATCCCAACCCCTTCGATGGAAAAGTCATTGATGGTCGGCGACTTCCTCTTTGTGAGCAAACTGTCCTATGGTCCCCGTTTGCCCATGACGCCGCTCAGCTTTCCCTTTGCGCACAATACTTTGCCCATATTCGGCACCAAAAGTTATTTGGAATGGCTCACTTTCGACTACAAACGCTGGCCCGGTTTCGGTAAAATCAAAAACAACGACGTGGTCGTATTCAATTACCCCATGGAAGATTTCCGGCCTGTGGATAAGCAGGACAATTACATCAAACGCTGTATAGGTATAGCCGGCGATACGCTCGAAATTCGCAATAGGGAAGTGTACATCAACGGTAAAGCCATTGAGCAGCCAGAGAGAAGCCAGTTTAAATACCATGTGAAAACGGATGGTAGCGGCTTCAATCCCAAAACCCTCGAAAAACTTGACATTACCGAAGGAGGAGCCATCTCTACCGAAGGCGATTTCCTGCTCAATCTCACCAAAGAAAATGCATCTAAAGTAAAAGCTTTTGCAAATGTGCAGTTCATCGAGTCGTACAATGCACCAAAAAACTATTTTACGGAAGAGATTTTTCCATTTACAAAATACTACCCGTGGAATATCGATAATTATGGCCCTATCATTTTGCCTAAAAAAGGGGTAGCTATGCCGCTAGATTTGAACAATATTAATATCTATCAAAGGGCAATCGAGGTGTACGAAAAGAATAAACTCGAAATTCGGGAGGGTAAAATTTTCATCAACGACCAAGAGTCCACCTCTTATACTTTCAATATGGACTATTTCTGGATGATGGGCGATAACCGCCACAACTCCCTCGACAGTCGCTATTGGGGTTTTGTACCTGAAGATCATGTCGTTGGAAAAGCTGTGTTCGTTTGGCTTAGCCTCGACTACAACGCTAATATCCTCAATAAGGTCCGCTGGAGCCGCTTGATGCGGATGATCAAATAAGGCGTTAACCCGCCAAGTCGAAAAGGCCTGATTAACCAAATCAGGCCTTTTTTATGCTTAAATGGGCCATAAATAAGCAAAAAACCGCGCTCGTGCATAAAATTCCGCATTCTCCATGCCACTGCGTGCAAACTCCGCACCTTTGTGTGCATTCTCCCCCAATTCCCCTAATTTTGCGCCATGATTTACCAGAATGATCTCATCCTCCGCGCTGCCCGTGGTGAAAATACCGAAAGAACCCCCGTTTGGTTGATGCGTCAAGCCGGCCGTATTCTCAAAGAATACCGCGCCGTTCGTGAAAAAGCCGGTGATTTTAAAACCCTGGTCGAAACGCCCGCGCTAGCTGCCGAAGTAACCATACAACCAGTAGATATTTTGGGTGTAGATGCCGCTATTATCTTTTCCGACATACTCGTCGTACCTGACGCTATGGGTTGCCGCTATGAAATGATCGAAGCCCGTGGTCCTAACTTTCCGATGGTAGTACGCAATATGACTGATTTGCAGAAAATCCATATAGCCGACCCTGCAGACTTGGCCTACGTAACCGATGCTATCGCCCTCACCGTTAAACAATTAGATGGTAGGGTTCCCCTGATAGGGTTCGCCGGTGCACCTTGGACTATCTTCGCGTATATGACCGAAGGCAAAGGCAGTAAAACCTTTAGCATAGCCAAAAAGCTATTGTACACCGACCCAAAATTTGCCCACGCCTTGCTCGAAATGATTACCACTTCGACCATCGCCTACCTTAAAGCACAAATAGCCGCTGGGGCTGCCATGGTGCAATTATTTGATAGTTGGGCAGGTATCCTGAGTCCGGTGCAATACGCCGAATTTTCTTCCCGTTATATCCGAGTAATTTGTGAAGCGATCACCGAAGTTCCTGTAACAGTCTTCGCCAAAGGTGCCTTTTTTGCGTTGGAAGATTTTACGACTATGTCATGTAATACCATCGGGTTGGATTGGAATATGGATCCTGCCGATGCCCGCAAAAGGGTAGGAGCTGATTTTACGCTTCAGGGCAATATGGATCCTTGTTTGTTGTATGCGCAGCCAGAAGTGATTCAAAAAGAAACGGAAGCTATGTTAAAAGACTTTGGCCCGCATAGATATATTGCCAATCTAGGCCACGGGGTGTATCCAGATACGCCGGTGGAACACGTAAAGGCCTTTATTCAAACAGTCAAAAGTTACAAACACTAGAATTCCAGGTTGATGTGCTTCCAAACACCGTTTACTTTTTTGATGCCTTCTATTTGATTGGGCGGAAGTTGATATTTACCTAAAAAGCTGATGTATTGCGCATAGTTGATTCATGTTTAGTCCATCGTGGTCAACCTGCTATCATGCACGCAGATACACTTATAATCACCCAAAGCCAAATCGGTTTTTCTTGCTCCACCTTGGATAAAATATTGGGCCAGATAATGGGGTTCATTGTCGTATAAAAAAAGCGGCGACAGGATGAAGTAATTGTCGGGAGCTTCACACAACTCACTTTTGTAACTCAGATTAAGCCATTCATATCCTGTACTGAAATAGCTGGCTTTTTGAAAGCCAAAAGGACTTAAATCTGTATACATGAGATAATTTGATGAAGAATTGAGGTATTCTTTTCGGATGTATACTTTATTGGAATGTGCCATTGTACTATCAAATGCAGCATATAGGCTGTCGCGGATTAATTCGTCGTAGGTAAAGAGATAGCTTAAAGTGGGATGATCACCTTGGTAATCAACCAATGGTATAGGTTCTGCCATAAAAACATTGCTGCAAATGTTTTTTAATTGCCATGTGGTGCGGTTATCAGTAAAACTAAAAAGTAGCTCAGCCCAAGTGAGTGGTTCATTTTCAGTAATTGGCATGCGAAAAACAAGAATGATGTGTTTTTTACCCCATTCATCTCCTTTGTATTCTAAGGCATACGTAAAGTGAAAATAAAGTTGGTTTTGGGCCACGTGAAAAGTTTCGCTATGGAAATAGGCAAAGTCCCATTCCAAGCCCGGATACAACAGACTTAAACTATCCTGAATAGTTTGGGAGATACCCAGTTGTCGGATATAGGCTGACAAAGGTTGTGCAGTTATGTTGTCAAAATTTCGACCGCGATAGAGGTGTTTGCCGTATTTATCTAAGGCAAAATAGCTGTTTTGAAATGGACAATTTTTGAAAAGCCTGTCTCTGGAATTGTAGTGGAATCTCCACCTACAGTAGTTTTTGTAGTCATTTTTTGCGCTAATGCAGTTGTATTCAACGCAACAAGGGCTAGAAGTAGGCCTAAAATTGAGATGGCACAAAAGGGTGTTTCATTAAAACAATACACACAAGAATTTGTTTGATCAAAGTCTCCAGCTCAAAGTTGCCCCGCTTTATCGTTGAACCGGTTAAAGCAAAACCAAGGAAGTAACGTAACTTTGCAGTTCAATTCAAACCATGGGACTGTTTTTCGCCACGTTTAGTGCACTTTTTTCAGTTGTGAATCCACTCGGGGCCATGCCAGTGTTTTTGGCGCTAACTTCTAACGATTCACCAGGCTGGCGGCGGGTACAATTGCGTAAAGCAGCCATTTATTTGGCGTGCATACTCATCGTTTTCTTTTTGATTGGCACCTATATCCTCAATTTTTTTAGCATCAGTATCGAAGGTTTACGGATAGCTGGTGGCATTATTATATCCAAATCGGGTTTTGATTTGCTGCGGTCGAAGTCGAGCTACGAAAAAGGTCGTGCCATCACCAAAAGGGTAAAAGAAGAGGCCTTACACAAAGACGATATTTCATTTTCACCGCTGGCTATGCCGATATTGTCAGGTCCAGGATCTATTTCTTTGCTGATCAGCCTGGCCCTCGAAATTTCAGCTTTTTGGGAGTACGCTGCTATCGTCGGTGCTATTATCGCCATCGCCTTGGTGACCTATTTGATTCTAATCATCTCCCCAAAACTTGTGCGGTTCCTTGGTGAATCGGGCATAAGCTCTCTTTCTCGAATGATGGGCTTTATTGTTTTAGCTATCGGTATTCAGTTCATCGCCAACGGGGTAGTGCCGATGTTGAAGGATGTTTTTGCGCGTTAAATAACAGCCGGTCCTCGCTCGGGTTAGCGGTGTCTAAATTTTAT